>JADHWT010000018.1 GCA_016783345.1 Candidatus Omnitrophota bacterium
AAGTGGTTATATTTCGTTCCCTGGGCAAGGAGGAACTCAAAAAGATTGTAGACATAGAACTTGAGGATGTAAAGGCGCGGCTCAAGGCGAAGGGAATAGAGATTGAATTGAGCAGCAAAGCAAAGGATTTTTTGATCGAGCGAGGCTATGATCAAAATTATGGAGCCAGACCCTTGCGCCGCGCTATCCAGCGGTATGTGGAGGATCCCTTGGCTGAAGAAATGCTCAAGAAGAAATTTGAAAAATCTAAAGCGATTTTAGTGGATGTGGATAAGGCGAAAACAGGACTTACATTTAAAGAAAAAAAGTGAAATCTGGAAAAATTCACCTAACCGTCATATTGTTAGTAATAGCTATAATCCTCGCCTTTGTTATTTATACCAGGATGATGACATTGATAGCTACTAAATTTATCGGCGATTTCCTGCGCGAGGAGCTGGGAGAGGCGATGGGCAAGGCAGTGGTAATTAAAAGGGTAAGCTGGAGTCCTTTAGGTAAGGTTGCTTTACACGACGCAAAACTTACTACATTGGATAAAGACACCCCCCTTCCCATTATTGAAGCAGATAAGATAGAGACAGATTTTACTGTATGGGATATATTCTTCAAAAAATTTCGCCGGCCTCTTGGGAAAATTGTTTTTATTAGACCGCGTCTCTATTTCGGAGCAAGACAGCAGAGTTTTTTAGCTTTTTATAATCCTCTGGCAAAGAAGAGAGGAATACCGGGGCTCTTATTACCGAAGCTTTATATCCAGGACGGAGAGATTATAGTCTTAGAACCGGAGCGTAAAGCATATTTTACATTAAAGAGCGTTTCCGGATTTATTGATCCTACTATCCCTGTGAGGACCAGGATTAGTCTTAAGGGAAAACCTCAGGGAGACGAATACACTTCATTTAGTTTCCGCGGGACATTGAATCTGTTGACGCTGGCTCATGACCTTAAATTAAATTGGCAGGGATTAAGGCTTTCGAGTTTAAAGAGATTTATCGGAGGGATGGAGTTTAAAGGTGGTGTCGCAGATATGGATCTAACACTTGAGAGGCGAAGAGAATACGATAATCCATGGGCAGGGTATTCCGGAAATGTCAAGATTAGCGACGGGGTAGCTGCCCTAAATAATGTAGTTACGCCGCTTAGATTTGAAGGGATTTTTGAATTAAAAGAGAAGGATTTTTTCTCCAGAGAATTTTTAGCTTATCTTGGAGAGAGCAAATTTAGAGGGGCGGGCAGACTCTTTTTCTTTGGTGAACCGGAACTGGATATTAATTTGAGAGGTGAGGCAGTAGAGCTTGAGGATCTTATAAAACTTTCTAAGTTAAGTACAGCTTCAGGGGCAACAGGATGCGGCAAATTAACTTTGAGGGCCTTTGGGAAAATGCGTGACCCTGAGATAGAGGGGGAAATTAGTTTCCCGGAGGTAAGGGCCTTTTCCACTTCCCTTACGGATATCTATTCGTCTTTTTCCGGGCACACCGGAGAACTTAATTTAAAAAAACTTAGCGTGCGGCTTTGTGATGGATATTTTACAGCCCATGGTAATATTTCTGAAGATATATCCTTAAGATTTAATCTAAAAGAAGCCGAGATCCATAATGTATGCAATATGCTGGCCTACTCAGGTGTTATGGTAAACCCGATTTTGAGAAACTACTCCAGCCAGCTCAAGGGAAGAGTTAATCTCTCCGGAGAAGCTAAGGGACCGCGCGCTTCCCCGCATATTACCGGGTTTTTCACCGGCAGGGCCATAGAAACAGAGAACCAGTCTTTTCAAAGTGCTAAGGCAAGATTTGAATATAGTAGTAGCAAGGGACTGAAATTTACTCCACTCGCGCTGGGTGAAGAATACTGTCTCTGGAGTGAGTTTTGTCTTACAAAGGAGAGAAAGTTAGAGCTAAGTCTACAGATGAATAATGCCAATGTAGAATCACTGATCAGGGATTTGGATTTAAAAGTTCCTTCCCTTACCGGCCTGGTCTCAGGCAAGATTGAGCTTTATGGGGATGTAGAAGGGATTAAATCGCAGGGACATCTAATTATTGAGAGCGGGACAATATCTGATATCGGTTTTGAGAAGATGGATCTTGTTTTTCGCGGAGTCGATCGGGAGATAGATATTGAAAACTCCAGTATTTCACAAGAAAAGGGCAAGATCCTCCTCATGCGGGGGAAGATTTTATTGGGAGATGAAGGAAAGTCTTCCATGGAGATAAAGCCCTCAGATACGGGTTTTGTATGGGAGGGCTGGAATATTGAGAAAGACCCTGATCAGATGGAGTTCAGCATGGGCAGGAATATTTCTAAGAATTGGTATCTCAGTTTCTCAACACCTGTTGATAATATCCGTAATTTCCCGGAGATTAATAAACCTCCCAGACCTGATACCGCTGACAAGGCAGAACTTCAATATAGACTTGATGATGAGAGAAGGCTTAAACTGTACTGGAGGGATAAAGAAGAGTTTATTGGGTTACAGCAGAAATTTAAATTTTAAAAGGAGGATTTCATGAAATTTTTTTCAAAGGTTTTGATAATACTAATTGCTATTATGGTGAGTAATCTGCAAGCTCAAGAAGAAAAGAGCATCACAGCTATTGAGATTAAAGGAAATAAAAGGGTGTCTACCATTACTATTCTGGGTAATATAAAGCTTAAGGTTGGAGATGTTTATTCTGCGCAGTCTCTCCAGGATGAGGTGAGGCGCCTGTATGATCTGGGATATTTTTTAGATATAGAGGTGGCAACAGAGGACTATCAAGAAGGAATTAAGGTTATCTTTCAAGTCAAAGAGAAAGAGGTCATTAAAGAATTAAAAATCGAAGGGAACAAGGTAATAAGTAAAGAAAGAATTATGGAAGTCATTAGACTTAAGGAGGGGGTTGTCTATAATAAAAAGATCCTTATCGAAGATATTAAGGCAATAGAAGACCTCTACCAGAAGAAGGGCTTTAATATGGTTAAGATTACCCACAAGGAGGATATTAGAGAAAAGGAAGGAGAGGTTATCATCGAGCTCTATATCGGTGAGGGGAGAAAGATTAAAATTAAAGAGATTAGATTTGTCGGTAATCATACCTTTACTGCCAAAAAGATTAGAAAAGGGGCTAAGATGAGGACAACCGAAGATAAATTATTTACTTCCGGAATTTTTTCCCAGGATACATTTAACAATGACCTCGAAAAGATTATAGCATTCTATAGAGAGCACGGATATATTAAGGCTAAGATAGTTGATACTGATGTCTCTTCTGATGTTACAAAAAACTGGATGTTCATCACTATCACCCTTAACGAAGGAGAACAGTTTTATGTGGGGGATGTATTGTTAAGCGGCAACAAGGTTTTTAAGGATGAGGAACTTTTGCCCAGTATAACTTTTAAAAAAGGGGAAATATTTAGTGAGAAGAAACTGGAAGACAGCAAAAGTGCCCTGCAGACTTTTTATGCTGAAAAGGGATATATCTTCGCCTCTATCAGATATGAGATGGAGACACTGGAGAAGGAGAAGGTGGCTAATTTTTCCTTTATTATCCGGGAAGATGAGCTGGCATATATTGATGAGGTCATTATTCGCGGAAATACCAAGACAAAGGATAAGGTTATCCGTCGGGAGCTTCTGGTGAAACCCGGAGAGAGGTTTGACGGCGAGAAGATTAAAAAAAGCCGCCAGAAATTAAATAATTTGGGGTACTTTAACCAGATAGGATTTGGTATTGCCCCCGGGACTGCTCCGAATCGTAAGAATCTTGTCTTTGAGGTGGAAGAGAAAAAGACAGGAACTTTCACTTTTGGCGGCGGATACAGTTCGGTTAATCGTGTGGTTGGTTTTGCAGAGATCAGTCAAAACAATTTTGACATTGGCAACCCACCGTCCTTTATGGGTGGCGGGCAGACCCTGAAACTAAGGGGAGATATGGGTTCCCTTAGTAGTAACACATCTTTAAGTTTTATTGAACCCTGGATTATGGATAAGCCGGTGAGCCTTGCCTTTGACCTCTATGATGTGAGCCGTGAACAGAGCGGTTTCAGCCGGTGGGACTACGACGAAGAGAGAAAGGGAGGGGATATCGGTCTGGGCTGGAAGATGTTTGATGAATATACCAGGACCTATCTAACATATAAATATGAAGAGGTCACAATCTCCAACGTAAATCAAGCTGCTATTCAGGCGATAAAAGATGAAACGGGTACTTTTTCCACAAGTTCTCTTACCCCTTCTCTGGTTAGGTCTACGCTGGACAACGTGTTTGATCCAACCACAGGGAGCAGGCAGAATCTTTCAATAGAAGTAGCAGGCGGAATATTCAAAGCTGACAGGGATTTCATAAGATATATCCTTGATAGCCGTTGGTATATGCCGCTAGGCGAAGCCATCCCTTTAGGGGTACTTGAGAAGTTTGTCTTTAGCCTGCATTTTAAAGGAGGATTGGCTGAAGAGTATGATGATACTGAAGACGTTCCAATCTACGAACGATTTTTTATTGGCGGGTCTAACACAGTCCGCGGCTATCAGGAAAGAGATATAGGGCCGAAAGATGCCAGCGGCATTCCTATCGGCGGAAAGGTTATGCTCCTCAGCAATGTAGAGATTATCCGGCCGTTAGTGGAACAGGTGAAAGGAGCTATTTTTTACGATATAGGCCAGGCCTGGTCAACGACAGGGGATATTGATTTTGGTGAGCTCAAATCCAGTGTGGGCGTAGGGCTTAGAATAACCACGCCTATTGGTCCTATACGATTTGATTATGGTTACGGATTAGACCATGAGCCCGGAGATACGAAGGGGAGGTTTCATTTTAGTATGGGATATGCGTTTTAAATTAGAAAGGAGTTAATTATGAAGATTGTAAAAAAGGTAGTTGTTTTACTAGTATTGTTTTTATTTTTGGCCGCGCCGACGCAGGCACAGCTTTTCAAGAAGGGGGTTAAGATTGGCTATGTTGATATAGCCGAGGTCTTCGATCAGTATGAGGCGACTGATATAGCTACTGAAAAGTTAAGGGGGGATATTGAAGAGAAGAAGAAGGATATAGAAAAGAGGAGAGAAGATATCAACATTCTCACGCAGAAATTAGACGCTCAGGCTACGGTCATAAATGAAAAAGAAAAAGACAAGGTGAAAAAAGACGTTGAAAGCAAGCTTAAAGAACTAAAGGATATTACGGAAAAGTCTAATAGAGAGCTGCGCCAGAGAGAGCAAAAACTTATAAGAGATATCCTTAAGGATATAGAAGAGGTGATTAAGATTTATGGGAAGGATAATGGTTATGATCTTGTTATGGATAAACGGCAGGTTCTCTATGGGCCGGAGGGGATGGATATAACGAAAGAGATTGTCAAGATTATAAATAAACGTTTAAAAAAGGAAAAGTAGGCCTACAGGGCAAGGGGGAAAATTATGGAGATGCAGAAGAGTATTGCCAGGGAAATTACATATTCCGGCGTAGGGCTTCATACTGGTAATGAGACGATAATTAATTTTAAACCGGCTCCGCCCGACTCCGGAGTGCGATTTGTAAGGATAGACCTCGAAGGGAAACCCTCTATCCAATGTGATATCGACCATGTTATTGATGTGGCGAGAGGCACAACCCTGGGTGAGGGAGAAGCCAAGGTGCATACTGTTGAGCATGTGCTGGCTGCCATTGCCGGTTTAAGTATAGATAACCTTATTGTAGAGATTAACGCAAATGAACCGCCGGTAGTTGACGGCAGCGCCATGCCTTTTATTGAGACCTTAAGTGAAGCCGGTGTGGTTACGCAGGATAAGCCAAAAAGTTTTTTTGAAATATCCGAGCCTATTTATCTCGCCCATGACGGAGTGATGCTGGCAGTCTTTCCTCATCCTGGTTTTCATGTATCCTTTACCCTTAACTACGACCATCCTGCCTTGAAATCCCAGTTTGCTTCTTTTGAGATAACCGAAGATATCTTTAAGAAAGAGATTGCCCAGGCGAGGACTTTTTGTTTTCTCCAGGAGGTGGAATCTCTTCAAGAGCAGGGACTTATAAAAGGCGGGAGTCTTGATAACGCTGTTGTCATCGGCGACGAGAGTATCCCTGTCGACACCCTTCGCTATGAAACCGAATTTGTTCGTCATAAAATACTGGACCTTGTTGGAGATTTTTATCTGTTGGGGACGCCTATTAAGGGACATATTGTAGCGATAAAAAGCGGGCATGCCCTTAATGTCCAGATGGTCAGGCGTTTAAAACGGGTCATGAGAAAGACTAAAATCGCTGCGATCCATACAACTCATGGAAATGTCCTGGAGGAAAAGAAAGAGATGGATATAGGAGATATCCAGAAAATTCTTCCTCACCGCTATCCGTTTCTATTGGTAGATAAGATTGTTGAGACAGATGGCGATAAGAGAATTGTAGGGCTTAAAAATATCAGCCTTAATGAGCCATTTTTTGAAGGCCATTTCCCGGGCAGGCCTGTAATGCCTGGGGTACTTATAGTAGAGTCCATGGCCCAGGTAGCCGGGGTATTGCTGCTTAGCAAACCGGAGAATAAAGGCAAATTTGCATATTTTATAGGGATTGACGGAGCAAGATTCCGCCAGCCTATTGTCCCCGGAGATCAACTGCGTATAGAGGTAGTGGTGGAGAGGGTGAAGAGCAAGACCGGAAAGGTCAAGGCTAAAGCAGTGGTCAATGGCAAGATTGCGTGTGAAGCGGATTTAATGTTTGCATTTGTATAGAAATGGAAATGCATATTTTCTCGCCGGGACGTTTGTCTGACCCAGCGTGTCAGACCGCACTCAGTTTTCTTTCTCGCTCTTGCTTCGCTTACGCTCAGCAAACCGTGCCCGCTCGAAATAAAAATGCCCGTCTCAAAAACAGCATCTCCATTTTTGACAAATTTTTTTGGGGGTGGATATGACCATTCATCCTTCAGTTATAATTTTCCCCGGTGCAAAAATCGACTCCGATGTCGAGATCGGTCCTCATACAGTTATTGGTAAGGATGTGGTTATCAAGAAGGGCGCGAAGATTGGTCCCAATGTAGTTATTGAAGGCTGGACAACTATCGGAGCAGGCTGTCAGATATATACCGGCGCGGTTATCGGCAGCCCCACCCAGGACCTCAAGAATGAAGGTAAGCGAAGCTATGTAGAGATAGGCCCGGAAAACATCATCAGGGAATATGTAACTATAAACCGCGCAACAAAAGCTGAGGCTGTTACCCGTATCGGTAAGGGTAATTTCATTATGACAAATGTCCATATTGCTCATGACTGTATCCTCGGAGATGGAATTATCATGGCTAATCTTACTACCCTTGCAGGCCATGTTGTTGTAGAAGATAGAGTTGTTATAGAAGGGCTCACTGCTGTGCAGCAATTTATCCGCATTGGCCGTCATGCATTTATAGGCGGATACTCTAAAGTGATGAAAGATATTTCTCCGTATCTTAAGGTTGCCGGTCAGCCAACTGAGGTCTACGGGATAAATACAATAGGCCTTGAGCGAAATGGATTCAGCGAGGAAAGAATAAAAGATATTGAAAAGACCTATCGGATTCTATTCCGTTCAAAACTCAATGTCACTCAGGCGCTTAAACGTTTAGAAAAAATAGAGCTGACACCGGATACAGTGCATATGGTAGAATTTGTTAAAAATTCTACTAATGGGATATGCCGGTGACGAAAAAAATAGGCTTGGTTGCAGGCCGCGGACAATTCCCTCATCTTTTTGCAAGAGAGGCAAGGTCCCGCGGATATGAGGTTATAATTATCGGTATAAAGAGATATGCTGATGACTCATTGGTCAAAGAGACAAATCATTTCTACTGGATAAAACTTGGAGAACTAACACGCCTCATTGATATATTTAAAAAGGAAGGTGTCAAAGAGGCAGTCTTAGCAGGGCAGATTCCCCAGAAGGTGGTGCTCAAAGACCTCGCCCTTGACCGAATAGCATTTAAACTCTATAGACAATTAAAAGATAAACAGCCGGCAGCCTTACTTGGCGCTATAGTAAGAGAGGTGGAAAGGCATGGGATTAAACTCCTTGATTCTGCCACCTTTTTGTCGTCTTTTTTACCGGGGAAAGGTGTCCTCTCCGGTCGCGGCCCCACTACAGATGAAAAGGCTGACATTGAGTTTGGCGCGGGTATTGCCGGAGAGATTGCCAGGCTTGACATCGGACAGACTGTTGTAGTAAAGGACAAGGCTGTGTTGGCTATCGAAGCAATAGAAGGCACTGATGAAGCAATCAGGCGTGCAGGGAGATTCTCTCAAAAAGGACTTGTAGTAGTAAAAGTAGCCAGGCCCAATCAGGATATGCGTTTTGATATACCGGTTGTTGGGCTTAATACAGTTAAGGTCATGAAAGAGGCAGGTGGATCGGTCCTTGCTATAGAAGCCAAAAAGACCCTCCTCTTTGATAAAGAAGAGCTCCTGAATCTTGCCAATGCCTCATCTATCTCCGTTGTAGCCATCTAATCACATCTCTTTTTTTCTTACCCAATCAGACTATATATGGTATAATCTTTAAAAGTTAATAAACGAGTATGGATAATCCAAAAAAGATAAAAGTAGGGGTAGTAGGTGTAGGGCATCTGGGTAAGTTCCATGCCCGTATATATAAGGAAATGCCCGAGGTAGAGCTGGTAGGGGTAGCAGATATTGTATCAAAGAGGGCTAAGAAGATTGCAAGGGCTTTTGATACTGAGGGTTATCAAGACTATCGGATGCTTTTAGATAAGGTAGACGCGGTTAGTGTAGTTGTTCCTACAGACAATCATTTTAAAGTGGCTCGTGATTTTTTGGAAAAGAATATCCATACCCTCGTAGAAAAACCGGTTACAAGGACTGTTAAGGAGGCAGAAGACCTGCTCGAGCTTTCTAAGAAAAGAGGTCTTATCTTACAGGTCGGTCATGTCGAAAGATTTAATGCCGCAATTATCGCCTTAGAGAAACTTGTGGGCACGCCGCGTTTCATCGAAGCGCATCGTCTTAGTTTTTATCAACCCCGTGGTATTGAGGTAGGCGTAGTCCTTGACCTCATGATCCATGACCTTGATATAATCCTCCAGCTTGTCCCTGCCTCTGTTACTAAGATTGACGCCGTGGGTATAAATATCCTTACCCCATTTGAGGATATTGCTAATGTCAGGCTCGCCTTTTCTAACGGGAGTGTTGCTAATATCACTGCAAGCAGGGTCAGTGACGAAAAGATGCGAAAAATTCGTATCTTCCAGGATGATGCCTATATCTCCCTGGACTATGTAGGACAGAAATTTTCAGTCTATCGCAAAAAGGCAAATAAAATTACCAAGGAAGAAGTAGTCTTAGAAAAGACAGAGTCCCTTAAAGAAGAACTGAAAGATTTTGTGCGATGCGTGCGGGATGGTCGCAGACCCCGTGTCCCTGGCGAAGAAGCCAAAGAGGTCTTGGAACTTGCCCTTGAAATAACCCACCAGATTCAAAATCTACGGAAGTAAGAGATGAAGCATATCATGATCATTGCAGGGGAGGCTTCCGGAGACAGGCATGGCGCGAATCTTATAAACAGTCTCAAGACCAAAGACCCGAATATCCGCTTTACAGGCTTGGGCGGGCCTCTTATGCATGGTGTAGGGCAGGAGCAGCTATACGATATTAAGGGCCTGGCTGTCATGGGATTAACCGAGGTATTAAAAAAAATATTTTTTTTTCGAAGAGTCTTTAATGAAACACTAACATTTCTTAAGAGGGAGAGGCCTGACGCCCTGGTCCTTATAGATTACCCCGGGTTTAATGTACGTTTTGCGGAAAAGGCACATAAAGAAAACATAAAGGTTATCTATTACATAAGCCCCCAGGTCTGGGCATGGGGGAAGGATAGGGTGAAAAAGATTGGCCGGGTGATAGAAAAGATGCTTGTTGTTTTTCCTTTTGAAAAAGATATCTATGCGCGGGAAAAGATACCGGTTAGTTTTGTCGGGCACCCGCTTTTAGATGAATTGAAAGGCTGCGCAAGAGAGGATGCCCGTAGAGATTTTTCGTTAAATCCGGAAGATATAGTTATCAGTATCCTGCCTGGCAGCCGGCTACAGGAGATAAAATTGATTTTACCTGTTATGCTAAAGACAGCAGCGCATCTCAAAGAAAAATTTAATGCGCATTTTCTTCTTCCTATTGCATCTACAGTTAAGCGGGAGGCAGTTCTCAAGGAGATACACCAGCATGCCAAAAAATTCAATGCATGTGTGAAGGTAGTTGAAGGTCAATCAGCTAAGGTAATAAGTGCTTCGGATCTCGTTATTACTGCTTCAGGCACAGCAACACTGGAGACCGCAATATTAAATAGGCCAATGGTCATTGTCTATAAGGTCCCGGTTCTGAGCTACCTGGTTTTAAGGCGGCTTATCAAGCTCCCCTGTATTGGTATGGTAAATATACTGCTTAAAGAGGAGGCATTTCCTGAATTTATTCAATATAAGGCTAGGCCATATGATATATTTAAGACCTGCAGCCGCATTCTCGAAGACAGAAACTATCGAGAGAAGATGATAGGAAATTTAAAAAAGCTGCACTCGCTTTTAGGCGAACAAGGGGCAGGCTTGAGGGCAGCTCAAGAAATTTGGGGAATAGCCTATGGCTGAGTTACGACGCAACCACATGTTAAATCTTATAAAGCTCATGAGGCCTTCGTGGAAGAAGTTTATATTAACGCTTATCTGTATGATTACGGCGACTTTCCTCTGCGGATTACGCTTAGGTCTCGTCATTCCTTTGGTTGAAAAAATTTTAAGTGATAAGGACATTGCAACTCAAACAAAATCAATTGAGAGGCATGGCCTGCCCCTCCCGCCTAAAATAGAAAAATTGTGGAAAGATATTACTGATAAATTAATTCTTTTTCAGGGACAGCACTCAAAAGAAGACCTTTTAAAGATAATAGCTATAGCCTTCTTAGGAATCATTTTTTTCTACGGACTTTTCAATTATGGTCAGACCTATCTCATGTCATATATCGGGCAGAGGGGAGTAACAGAGCTAAGGTATCGCCTCTATAACCATTTCCAGGGACTTTCTTTAGATTATTTTACACGGGAGAAGACCGGTCAGATAATCTCCCGCATTATAAATGATACCGGCCTCATCCAGAATGCCCTGAGCAAGGGCATGGGAGACCTCTTGCTCCAGAGCTTCTATGTCCTTCTCTATTTAATTATTATGTTTTCCCTGCACTGGAAGTTAGCTATCCTCTCTCTTATCATCCTTCCGCTTATAGCCATGCCGATCAATCGTCTTGGCAGACGCATCAGGCGTATTGCAACAAATTTGCAGAAAAGGACAGCCAATATCTACTCTATTATCCAGGAGACTATCTCAGGCATCCGGATTGTAAAGGCCTTCTCTATGGAAAAATACGAGGCAGAGAGATTTGGCCGTGAAAATGAGATGGTCTTTGGCGTGACAATGAAGTCACAGAAAAGGCTTGCCGCGATTTCTCCTCTGACTGAATTCTTCGGTTCTATAGGTTTTGTATTTGTCCTCTGGTATGGCGGGCGGGAGGTGATAAAAGGGAACATCCCTATTTCGTATTTTCTCGCTTTCATTCTTGCCATGGCATCACTCCTGCAGCCCTTTAAACGCCTGAGCGCTGTCCATGCTATCTTTCAACAGGCCTTTTCCGCTCTGGACAGGGTCTCCGAGATATTTATGATAGAAAGTATAGTTAAAGAAAGGCCGGATGCCGTTACCATAAGTGGTTTAAAAAAAGTTATCCATTTTTCGAATGTCAGTTTTACATATCCAGGGGAAAAACAACCAACACTTCAGGATATAAATTTTGAAGTAAAAACTGGTGATATTGTAGCAATAGTCGGCCCCAGTGGTGTGGGCAAGACTACTTTGGCCAACCTCATACCGCGTTTCTATGATGTAACAGATGGTTCTATTAAAATCGATGGCATGGATATCCGCGATGTAAATATAAAATCACTCAGGGATCAGATCGGTATTGTCACCCAGGAGGTCATACTATTTAACGATACAATTATCCATAACATTGCATACGGACGTAGAGATATAGACAAGGGAAAGGTTATAGAAGTAAGCAGGGCGGCTAATGCCCATGATTTTATTATGGCGCTCCCTCAGGGTTACGATACTGTTGTCGGAGAGAGGGGGGTCAGGGTTTCCGGGGGAGAGAGACAGCGTCTGGCTATAGCCAGGGCGCTTTTAAAGGATCCCCCGATTTTGATTCTGGATGAAGCAACCTCTGCCCTTGATTCTATTTCAGAGAAATTAGTCCAGGAGGCGCTCTATAATTTGATGAAAAACAGGACCGCCTTTGTCATTGCCCATCGCTTATCTACAATCCGTCATGCCAGCAAGATTGTGGTTTTGAAAGGCGGCAGGATTGCTGAGATGGGAATTCATCAGCAGCTTCTTTTAAAAGGCGGCCTCTACAAGCATTACTACGAGATGCAGTTTAAACAATAATGCTGCTTCAGCTCGTTAAGGTACTCGGTAAAATTTATTTGATGCTCCTTGGCTATACCAGCCGGGTAAAGGTGGTCAATAAAGAATATGTCCTCCCCTTCTGGAATAATGGTCAGAATGTAATCTATGCACTATGGCACAGCCGTCTCCTTCTTCTAATAGCTTATGGTCGATATGGATTTAAGATAACCAATCTCTCTATGATTGTGAGCCGCAGCCGTGATGGCGAATATATTGCCAAAGTTATCGAGAGCATAGGGTTCTTGCCGGTACGCGGGTCAAGTTCAGGAGGTGGATATAAGGCATTTTCTAAGTTGCTCACACTCGGCAAAAATGGAAAATATGATTTGGCTGTTACTCCGGACGGGCCCAGAGGTCCAAGGGAGGTAGTAAAACCAGGTATAATAGAACTCGCCCAGAAATTGGGGTTACCCATAGTTCCTGTGAGTTGCAGTAGTCGTTGGAGGAAAATATTTAGTAGCTGGGATAGATTTCTTTTGCCTTTTCCTTTTTCCAGGTCAGTTTTAATTTTTGGGAAACCCTTTAAGGTTAAACCCGATGCCGGTGATAGTGAAAAGAAAGACCTTGGGGGTTTTTTAGCTGATAGACTTAAAGATATAACCAGGCAGGCAGATGAGATGGTCAAAATTTAGGGAAGAGATTCCTTGCCCCCACCACCAATGCATTGGTGTGGGGGTTTTTCTCCTTTATAATATGGCCCTGATGGGCTTTTTTATTATAGGGAGCCCGTTCTTTTTAGCCAGGATTATTTCAGGTAAATATAGGGCCGGACTAAAAGAGAGGTTTGGATTCCTGCCGAAAGATTTTCTGGATAAAAAGGCTAAAAGGATCTGGATTCATGCTGTGTCTGTAGGCGAGGTTGGAGCAGCCATACCTATAGCCGGAGCGATAAAAAAAATGGCGCCGGACATAGAGATGTTTTTTTCTACAACCACCTCAACAGGTCAGGGAGTAGCGAAAAAGAGATGGGGTAAAAATGTATTTTATTATCCTCTAGATTTCTCCTGGATAGTCACCCGTGCCCTTAAGTTTGTGCAGCCTGATGTCTTTGTTGCCATCGAGACGGAGATTTGGCCAAACCTCTTTCGTCATGCCAATCGAATGGGTATCCCGGTGCTTCTTTTAAACGCCCGAATCTCCAATCAATCTTTTCAGGGATATAAGAGAATTAGATTTCTCTTAGACATAGTTCTTGATAAGGTTGCCGCGTTTGGCGTGCAGACAGAAGAAGACGGCAAACGATTTAAGCGATTGGGGGTGGAGAGAGAGAAGATATTCTTCACCGGCAACAGTAAATTCGACAGCGTGGGGATAGATAGCGCTAAAGAAAAATTGGATTATTTTGAGTCCCTCCTGGGCTTAAAAGAAAAAGAAATTATTGTATTTGGCTCCACGCATCCCGGAGAAGAAGAAGTAATCATTGAAGTATGTAAGAGTATTTTAAAAGATTATCCGAATCTTCGTTTTATCCTTTGTCCCCGTCATCCTGAAAGGGCAGGTAGAGTGGAAGACCTTGTAAAGACAGCTTCTTTTAAAGTTATTCGACGGTCAAAGCTAAACAAAGATAGGAAGGCAGGAGATGAAGTCTTCATTATCCTCGATACAGTTGGAGAGCTCTCTACTATCTATGGCCTGGCTGCCATTGTTTTTGTCGGCGGTTCTCTCATATCTCGCGGCGGTCAGAATATTATTGAGCCGGCATTCTGGGGCAAACCCATCCTCTTTGGTCCCTATGTCCATAATTTCAGGGAGGTAGTGAGGATTTTTTTGAAAAAAGAGGGCGCCTGTCAGATAAGAGACGGAAAAGACCTCAAAGAAAAATTAATTTTTTTCTTAACTCATAAAGAGAAAGCTCTCGAGATGGGCAGGCGCGCAAAAGACCTTGTCCTCCTTAATCGGGGCGCATCCGGAAAAAGCGCAGAACTTATTTTAAAATATCTACCATGACCATTATAGATAAAAGAGGCAGGATAATTTCTCTCTGGGAAAAGACCAGGGGACTTTTAATTTTTTGCGCCTGTGTCTTTGGCATAGGCGTAGCCTTAAGAAGATTTATGTATAACTGCGGTTTTAAAAAAAAGACCCGGCTTAAAGCAAGAGTCATAAGTGTCGGGAATATCACTCTTGGAGGGACAGGAAAGACACCACTTGTAGAATATATAGCCAGGAAGCTTAAAGAAAATAATAAAAAGGTAGCTGTACTTAGCCGCGGCTATGGGGGCGGGGATGAAGTAAAGCTTTTTTCAAAAAGGAATAAAGATATCCCTGTCCTTGTAGGGCCAAACCGTGCGGAGACAGGAAAAGAAGCCGTGAGTACATTAGGCGCTGAGGTTATTGTCCTGGATGATGGATTTCAGCATTGGTCGCTGGAGCGCGATGTGGATATAGTAACACTAAATTCTACCCTGCTTGTCTGGGAAGACAGGCTCCTTCCGGCAGGGACACTTCGCGAGAAAACAGATAGTTTAAAACGCGCGAAGGTCTTTGTGCTTACCAGGGTTAGTCCTGACTCAAAAATTAATTTGTGGTTAGAATTTTTAAAGAGTATCAATCCCAACACGCCTGTATTCTTGACCTGCCACAGACCTCTGGGATTTATCAATAGCTCCGGTGAGAGCTCTCCTCTTAATCTTATTAAAGATAAAGACATTATTGCCTTTTCAGGCATTGCCGGGCCGGAGGCATTTGAGGAGACTTTGAAAGGACTTGGGGCAAGACTGGTATATTCAATTCGTTATCCGGACCATTACTACTATAACTCCGGGGATCTACAGGAAATAGTGAAGATAGCCGGAGAAAGCCCTTTTATTATTACCACGGAAAAAGATCTGGTGAGGATAAAAGGAGATAAATTAGATAACCGGCTCTTTGCGCTGGCAGTTGAACTCGAATTTTTGAAAAATAGTGACAGACACCATTTTTCCGAATTGATTGGTGCTTCATGACTAGGCCAGCTATTTCCGCCATAGTCATTACAAAAGACGAAGAGAAGAATATCGCGCGCTGTCTTTCCAGCATCAGTTGGGTAGATGAGATAATCGTAGTGGATAGCGAAAGCACAGATAAGACTGTAGAGCTTGCCCGAAAATTTACCACTCATGTTTTTACCAAGCCATGGGAGGGGTATAGCCGGCAGAAGAATTTTGCTCTGGAGAAGGCAAAAGGGGAGTGGGTCTT
>JADHWT010000019.1 GCA_016783345.1 Candidatus Omnitrophota bacterium
AGCCGCGCGCTTAAGAATCTAAAGACTACTCCCGACGGAAAAATTGCCTGGATAAATGTCCGCAGGACGTCCCCTGGGACTGTCCGCTCTTATGAAAAATATGAGAGGGATGAAGATATGGTTATATATCCGCGTTCTCTTAAATCAGTAAAGATAGCCATACTCTTTCGGGAATTAAAACAAAACCGTGTAAAGATAAGTTTTCGCTCTAAAGGAGGGATAGATGTAAATCGCCTGGCCCGGAGATTTGGAGGCGGGGGTCACCCCGCAGCTTCCGGATGCGTGGTAAAAGGAAAATTGTCTTCAGTGAGAAAAAAAATTTTGGAGGAGGCAGCAGCATACTTAAAATAGTGACAGACACCATTTTTCCACCGCGTAGGTGGTGAGGGGGCTAATTTATGATTTCCGGTGTCATTAATATAAATAAACCCGGCGGATTTACCTCTCATGATGTCGTGCTTATGGTGAGGAAACTTTTTCCCGGCCTTAAAGTAGGTCACGGCGGCACCCTGGACCCGCAGGCAACAGGGGTCCTTCCTCTATTTATCGGGTCTGCTACCCGGCTCACCGCGCATGTCACCAATTTTGATAAAGAATACGAGGGAGAGATGGTTCTGGGAGAGACTACTGATACACAGGACGGAGACGGAAAGGTCCTGGAGCGGAGAGAGCTTAAGGGTATAACCCCGGAAAAGATAAGAGAAGTTTTTAAAGAATTTCAAGGAGAGATTGAGCAGACCCCTCCGATGTATTCGGCAGTAAGGATAAAAGGTAAGAGGCTTTATAAACTGGCGCGTTCAGGCAAGGTCGTGGATAGGCCCCTGCGGAAGGTAAAGATTTTCTGGTTGAAAATCCTGGAGATTAATCTGCCCAATGTAGCTTTTAAAGTGGCGTGTTCAAAAGGCACTTATATCCGCACCCTTTGTAAAGACATTGGCAATGCCCTGGGATGCGGGGCATATCTATCGCGTCTTTCCCGTATAAAAACAGGGGATTATCACATCAGTGAATCTATAGAATTAGACGAGCTTCTCAAAAGTGATAACCCCGCCAGATATGTTAAATGAAAATTATCTCCGGCTTACGAAATATCGACAAAAGATTTAAAGGCGGCGTCCTCACCCTTGGAATTTTTGATGGCGTCCATATAGGGCATCAGAAGATTTTAAAAAAGGCATCTACTGTCCTTACATTTTCACCGCACCCCATGGATATACTTTCGCCCGGGAATGCGCCTCCTCTTTTGACAAGCCTTGAAAAGAGGATGGAGCTTTTGTCCCTCATGGGAATAAAGATATGTGTTGTTGCCAATTTTACGAATGCATTTTCCAGGATACCGGCCGGGGAGTTTGTATCGCAGGTTCTCGTAAAAAAACTTTCAACCAGGGCATTGGTTGTCTCAACTGACATTGCATTTGGATATCAGTCCCGTGGTAGGATAGACCTTTTGTCCCGGCTTTCAAAAAAAGAAGGATTCAGATTAATTAAAGTCACTCCTGTGTATAGAGACGGAGAGATAGTAAGCAGTACCCGCATAAGGAGACTCATCCGGCAGGGTTATCTGGAAGATAGCGAGCGGCTCCTGGGGAGACCGTATTCTGTTACAGGGACAGTTATGAGAGGGTACCGGAGGGGAAGTCTACTCGGTTTTCCTACGGCAAATATAAGGCCGCATCATGAGGTCCTGCCGCCCCCCGGGGTCTATTGCGGGTTTGTCGTATATAACAAAAAGAGATTCAATGCCCTGGCCAATTTTGGATTCAGGCCGACTTTCTATGGCCGGGAAAAATCCTTTGAAATCAATATCTTTGATTTTAAAAAGGATATCTACCATAAACAGTTAGAATTTATTTTTAAATACTATTTGCGGCGAGAGCGTGTTTTTCATTCTAAAGAGGCGCTCATAAGACAGATAGAGAGGGATAAAAAGAAGGCTATGGGAAAGCTGGCATGAAATCTATGAGCAAGGTCTATATAGCTCGGGTTGATGATTATATCCCTGATATGCTAGAGGAAAAACTCCGGGAGGGTTTTGATGTTATAGGCGGGGTAAGGGAGCTGGTGAAAGGGAAAAAGGTCTTTGTTAAGATAAATCAGTTGTCCAATCGGCCTCCAGAAGAAGCAGTGACAACACATCCGCTTGTAGTAGAAAAGGTGGTTAAGATTTTGGTTGAATATGGAGCGAAGATAGTAATAGGTGACGATATTGAAACACAGGAAGGAAAAGATGGATTTTTAATTACCGGCATGAGAGATGTAGCGCAGAAACTGGGTGTAGAGCTCGTAAACTTAAGAAAATATCCTTATAAAAAGATTGAAAAAGAAGATAATAAATTTGTTAAAAGACCTTATATTGCAGGACCTGTTCTTGAGGCTGATGTTATAGTCAATCTTCCAAAACTAAAGACACATGTTCAGACACTCATGACACTTGCTATAAAGAATTTCTATGGGATTATTCCTATAGGAGAGAGGAGCCGTTGTCATGGTTCTTTCCCAAAGATTGAGGACTTTTCAAATGTAATAGCGGATATCTTTAATGCCAGGCCTCCTTCACTCAATATCATGGATGGAATCCTGGCTATGGAAGGGGAAGGCCCGCAGGCTGGTTCTCCGCGGAAACTTGGCCTTCTTTTGATAAGCAAGGATGCAGTGGCAATGGACAGTGTTGTATCACATCTCCTGGGTCTTAAGCCGGGTGAGGTCAAGCATATTCCAATTGCCGCATCAAGAGGGCTTGGCATAAGCAATCTACGAGAGATAGATACTATTGGCCTGGATCCTGAAAAAATAAAAATCAGTGATTTTAAATTCCCTAAGATAAAGTGGCAGGCCTTTATTTCCCCGCTATTCGCTAAATTTGTCTATAAGATGCTGCGCCTCCGTCCCAGGATTTCTAACAAAGACTGTGTGCTCTGCGGTAAGTGCATTGAGAGGTGTCCTGTCAAGGCCATGGGGATGAAGGATAAGCGTGTCATCATTGATTATAAACTCTGCATTGGCTGCCTCTGTTGCCAGGAGCTATGCAGTTCGCGGGCAGTTTTTAGCTCTAGGTCCTGTATTGGAGAGATATTAATTAAAACCTTCAGAGCAATTAAGCGAAAAAAATAGGGACAGCGACTATTTTATCTTCGCACTATCTTGGCACCCGCAGTATTTTTGCCGGTATAGGCCTGATTCTTTACTCAATCTCACACTTTTCGCAAAACCATTATTTTTTTTAAAGTCTGCCTCATAGAAATTAAGTCCATGCGCTTTTGCTATTTCTACACCTATCGCATTAATTGAATCTGCCTTTTTGTGCGGGCTTATGGAGAGGGTAGTTGTAAAGATATCTATGCCATTTTCTTTAGCAAAGGCTGCTGTTTTCTCGAGTCGGATTCTGTAGCAGAGAAGACACCTCTTCCCGCCTTCTTTTTCGCGAGTTAAATTTTTCACCTTTTCCCCAAACACAAAATTTTCATAAGGACCTGCAATCATTTCTATCTTCATAACCTTTGCAATCTTCTTAGCGCTACCAAGGCGTCTCTCATATTCTTCTTTTGGCCAGATATTCGGATTATAGAAATAACCGGTAATTTTGAATTGAGCGGAGAGGGTTTCAATGACCCCTGCCCCGCACGGCCCGCAGCAAAAATGTAGAACTATTTTCTGCATAATTCTATTTTACATCAAGATATTGCTTAATTGTATAGGAAAATATAGAAAGTGGACTTATGCTATCGGCCGAAGGCCGATTTAGCTTGTCACAATAATATCTTTCTGATATTATAAAAACAAGGAGGAGCTCATGAAGAAAAAATATGCCCTGGTTGGCACAGGGGGACGTGGAGTGCATATGTATGCCAAGCCTATTGTAGAGAGATATAAGGATAATGCAGAACTTGTGGCCATGTGTGATATTAATCCCAAGAGACTTAAACTTGCCAATAAAGAAATAAAACGCCATATCCCAACCTATACCAATTTCCATAAGATGCTCAAGGAAGTGAAATTTGATACACTGATTGTTGCTACAAAGGATTCAACCCACCATGAGTTTATTATTAAGGCCTTAGAGACTGGCCATGATGCGATTACTGAAAAACCTATGACCACTGATGATAAGAAATGCAGGGCGATACTTAAGGCTGAGAAAAAGAGCAAAAAAAAGCTTATAGTTACCTTTAACTACCGCTATGCCCCTTACACGACACGCGTAAAAGAGTTCCTTCACAAAGATATTATCGGCGATATTATCTCAGTTGATTTTCAGTGGTATCTGGATACCTCACATGGAGCAGACTATTTCCGCAGGTGGCACAGGAGAAAGGAAAACTCAGGTGGTCTCCTGGTGCACAAGGCAACCCATCACTTTGACATGCTCAACTGGTATTTAGAGGATGAGCCAGAAGAGGTCTTTGCCAGGGGCGCCTTGAGATTTTACGGACATGCCAGGAAAGAGATGGGTGTGAGGTGTCTTACATGTAAATATAAAAAGACCTGTAAGTTCTATTTTGATATTGAAAAAGCAGAACTGAATAAAAAATTTTACCGCGAGGCAGAAGGAGAGGATAAATATTACAGGGATAGGTGCGTATGGAGTAAGGAGATTGATATTGAGGATACAATGGCAGTTTCTGTCAGATATAAAAAGGGTACATTTTTAAGTTACACTCTTAATGCCTTTCTACCTTACGAAGGATGGAGAATGGCTTTAAATGGAAAAAAGGGAAGGCTTGAGGCAGAGGAATTTCATAGTTTTCCCACGGGCATTCCAGATGTGCAGACAATTAAAATCTATCCTTTATTTAAGAAACCAGAGATAATCAAGGTCCCTAAAGCTACAGGAGGCCATGGTGGAGGTGATACCAGGTTACTGGATATGCTTTTTAAACAAGGCATACCTGATCCCCTGGGACACCAGGCTGGTTCCCGGGGCGGGGCTATGTCTATTTTAATTGGAGTTGCCGGAAATAAGTCTATAGCGACAGGAAAACCTATTAAGATTAAGGACTTACTTAAATAATGCAAGGCTTTAAGATTTACCCCGAATCCAAATTAGAAAAAAACAACAAGACCTATTCCCTTGCACAAAAGGACCTCAAGAAATATCTGCTTTCCGATGATGGGGTATCCGAGCTCACCCATGCCAATGCAAATAAATTACGAAAATTCTTTCCACATCTAAACCCTACTACCTGCGGTATTAAGAGAAGTTTTGGTTTTGGGGATAGATTGGGTCTGGCTACAGCAGGCCATGTTAAGACCCTTAAGGCACGAGATATATTTCCGGTCTTTGCACAGCAGTCTATACGGGAGATGGAGCGCACAGGCAGAAGCATGGAAGATGTCTTAGATGATGCCATGTGGGGAGTTTTTCAGGCAGGTTATAGAGGAGGTTACGGCGCTGATATTGACCATGTCAAAAAGGAAGAGGATGTTATTAAGGCCTGTGAATGCGGCTATACTATGTTCACCATAGACCCCTCAGACTATGTCAATGACCGGGCAAAGGATATTGTGTCCATCTATGGCAAGGCAATAGAGCATATTATAAGGTGTTATAATCTTATTAAAAAAAAGACTTCCGCTCCGTTCGATTTTGAGGCCTCAGTAGATGAGACTGCCACGCCAACCACTCCTCAAGCCCATAGATTTATTGTTGAGAAATTGCGTAAAGCCGGTGTTAATTTCACAAGCCTGGCCTTAAGATTTATCGGTGACTTTGAGAAGGGGATTGACTATATCGGCGATATAGAGGTATTTAAAGAACAATTCTTAGCCCATGCCGCTATATGCCGGGAGTTTGGCGGATATAAATTAAGCATCCATAGCGGCAGCGACAAGTTTTCTATCTATCCGATAATTTCAGAAATGGCTCACGGGGTCTTTCACATCAAAACTGCCGGAACGAACTGGCTTGAGGCAGTCCGGCTTATCAGTCATAAAGACCCTGCGCTCTATCGCCGCATGCATGAGCTCGCCCTTTATAGTTTTGAAAAAGACCGCAAATCTTATCATGTTACTACTGACCTGTCTAAGGTCCCTGCACTCGATAAACTCTCAGATGAGAAACTCCCCGAGCTCCTCAATGAAAATAATGCCAGACAGCTTATGCATATTACCTACGGGAGCATCCTGAAAGATATGAGAGAAGAAATCTACAAGACCTTAAATCTTTATGAGGATGAGCATTACAAAATGCTATGCACCCATTTAGGCAGACATCTAAGTCTGGCAGGGATATGAAGCAATTTAAATTAGCATTTTTAATAATTTTACTTCTATGCGGCTGCAGCAAGCATGTAATTAACTATGAAATCGGTAGGCGAAGCCATCCCTTTAGGGGTGCCCTTTCAAATAGAGCGGAAAAAAGTGCCTCTATAGTTGTAGATACATTTGAGGATCAGAGACCCCAAGAGGAACGTAAAGGCCATTCAGGAAAATTTCTGGCCTTTGCTTCTAAAGACGATGACTTTAAAGATTCTCCTAATATTTCAATTACCGATCTCCTCAAGAAAGAACTCCAGGAGGCTGGCCTTAAGATAATAGATGAGAACTCGACGGTAGATTATCATATTACTGGCGAGGTCATACATTTTCAGACTATGGTGAAACACCCCGGCACAATGGTCATTCCCTATCTTGGCACAGTAGCTACCCTCTGGGAATCAGACGAATACACCACCATTGTGACCATAAAGGCCAGGATAAAAAGGACTGCTGGAGGTGAGATACTCTTTGACCGTGAATTTAATATATCTGAGGAGGTTCGTTTAAAGACCGGTATATTAAATCTTGAGCGCTGGTTTGGGAGGGGGATAGATTACCAGTTTAAGCGTCTTAATATAGCGTTGGCTGATGTCTTAGGCCAGATAAGGGATGAGGTTATAAAATTTATGTAAAAAATCTTGATTATATAGGAATTTATAGAAAGTGGACTTATGCTATCGGCTAAAGGCCGATTTTGCTTGACACAATGAAAATGGATGATATAATTAAAATTAAGTTTATGAAAGGAGGACGGATATGGTTGAGTTGAAAGAGATTGCAGATAACTTGATAAAAGGTCAGGCCCCTAAAGTAAAGGAATTGGTTGAGGAGGCAGTTAAATCGGGAGCGGATGTAAGAAAGATTTTGAATGAAGGTCTGATAAATGCTATGGCAGTTGTCGGAGATAAATTCAAAAAGAATGAATTTTATGTCCCTGAAGTACTTATTGCCGCAAGGGCCATGCATGCGGGGATGGAGATATTAGAGCCCCATCTGGCTAAGGCAGGGGTTAAGCCTTTGGCAAAGGTCGCTATCGGCACGGTAAAAGGGGACCTTCACGACATCGGCAAGAATTTAGTCTCTATGATGATGCGCGGCGCCGGGTTTAAGGTAGATGACCTGGGCATTGATGTCCCGCCGGAGAAATTTATTGAGTCAGTAAAAAATGGTTCGCAGGTGGTGTGCCTGTCTGCGCTTTTGACTACTACTATGCCTTCGATGAAGGCAATCCTGGATGAGCTCGAAAAGGCCGGCCTGCGCGCTAAGGTCAAGGCTATGATTGGCGGAGCCCCGGTTACCCAGAATTATGCTGATGAGATAGGAGCTAATGGATATGCGCCGGATGCCGCCTCAGCTGTGGATAAAGCCAAGGAGTTATTAGGGGTTTAACCCTGTCCCTTTTTTGCGCAAATTTTTTTCAGAGTGTCCCCGCCGCAGGTGCCCAATTTTTTTTAACTTATGGTCTGGTTTCGTAAATCAAAAGTAGAAAATAATCAGTCTCCTAAAAAGGCAGACATCCCTCACGGCTTGTGGATTAAGTGTCCTGACTGCGGGGATATAGTCTTTAAAAAAGGGATTATAGAAAATCATAAGGTCTGCCCTAAGTGTAATTACCATTTTCGTCTGGACATACGTGAGCGGATTAAGATGATGTTCGACAAGAAGAGTTTTAAAGAATTTAATTCCAATCTCGCCTCGGTTGACCCCCTTGGTTTTAATGCCCACAAGTCTTATAAAGAAAAACTCAAAGAGGACCAGAAAAAGACAGGCCTTACTGAAGCAGCTATTACCGGAGAAGCCAAGATTTCCGGCCATCGGGTCATAGCAGGTCTTACCGACGCCAATTTCATTATGGGCAGTATGGGATCGGTTGTGGGAGAGAAGATTGCCCGCGCAGTTGAAAAGTCCATAGAGGAGAAAATCCCTTTTATTACTGTGTCCGGGTCAGGCGGAGGGGCGAGGATGTATGAAGGGATGTTCTCCCTTATGCAGATGGCCAAGACAAGTGCTGCTATCGCAAAACTCCATCAGGCCGGCATTCTCTATATCTCTATTATGACGGACCCAACAATGGGAGGTGTTAGCGCCAGCTTTGCCTCTTTAGGCGATGTCATTATAGCCGAGCCAAAGGCCCTTATTGGCTTTGCAGGACCAAGGGTTATCGAGCAGACCATCAGGCAGAAACTACCGGATGGATTCCAGCGCGCTGAATTCATGCTCAAACACGGCCAGCTGGATATGGTGGTCCACCGTAAGGATATGGTCCAGACCCTGATAAAGATTCTAAATTTTTTTGAAAAATAACCCCCTTGCTATAGGCATAGACGTCGGCGGTACCAACCTAAAATTCGGTCTTGTTAATAAAAACGGAAAGATTTTAAAAGAGATAATTTTGCCCACGTTAGGCCACCTCGGAAAAGGCATGGTTTTAAAACGGGTTATAGAAGGTATAAGGGAAATTTCCTGCGGAGTAAAAAAGAATAAAATCCTTGGCCTGGGTTTAGGTACACCTGGATTAGTAAATATAGAAGGGGTAGTCCGCGGCCATACCAATATATCTGGATGGACGAATATACCTTTAAAGAAGATTCTGGAAAAAGAATTTGGTTTACCAGCTTTCATTGACAATGATGTCAATGTTATGACCTTAGCGGAATGGGCTTGTGGAAGTGCTAAAGGTTCACAGAACGTGGTGTGTCTTACCTTGGGGACAGGTGTAGGCGGGGGCATAATTATTGAGGGAAAGCTCTATCATGGCACAGGTCTTTCTGCAGGTGAGATCGGACATATCCCTATAAATTTTAGAGGACCGAAATGCATGTGTGGGAATATTGGATGCCTTGAGCGCTATATAGGGAATAGGTACATAGTAGATATGGCAAAAAAATATTTTAAAAAAGAAAAACGCTCTATCCTTACCCCTGAGCTCCTTGCTAAGCGGGCTAAACATGGGGATAGACTCGCGTTAAAAGTATGGGATGAGGTTGCGGAATGCCTGGCTGCTGCGCTTAGCGGGGTAGTAAATTTTGTAAATCCTGAAAAAATTATTATTGGCGGAGGTGTATCCAATGCCGGAAATGTCCTTTTTACGCCCCTGCGCAAAAAACTTAGACAAAAGGCTATGCCTATTCCGGTAAAGAATGTAAAGATAATTAAGGCAGCCCTTGGAGAGCGCGCCGGCATCATAGGCGCCGCCATGCTGGTGTTTTTATGAAAGCCCTCCAATTCGGCGCAGGAAATATCGGCCGCGGATTTTTAGCCGAGCTATTCCACCACGCCGGCTACAAGATAGTCTTCGTAGAAAAAGATGAAAAGATTGTTAGCGAGATAAATAAAAAAGGCAGCTATACCCTCGAGATAGTCGGCCCGCGAAGGTTTGAGCAATATAAGATCGACGGGATTAGCGCGCTAAAGACTACGGAGAATACAAGGATAAAAGAGGAAATCTCGCAAGCCGATATCATAGCTCTCTCCGTAGGCAAGGCAGCCCTGCCTTCAGTTGCAAAACTTTTAGCTCCGGGCCTTGACCTCAGGAGTAAATCCAATGCCCCTCCCATAAATATAATTATTGCAGAAAATGTGCTTAAAGGAGAAGAGCTGCTCTATAATCTTTTAGACAGGGAAATTGGCAGGGATACAAAAGAATATCTGGATAACAGCGTTGGATTGGTTCTGGCAGTAGTCAGCCGCATGGTTCCGGTTCTACCCCCTGAAGTAAAGAAAAGAGATCTCCTCTATATTAAGGCTGAGGAATATAGAGAGCTCCCTGTAGATAAGAATGCATTCAAGGGTAATATCCCTGTTATAGAGGGAATAAAACCATCTGACCATTTCGAGGCATATGAAGAGAGAAAGATATTTATCCACAATACTGCTCATGCTATGGCCGCCTACCTCGGTTTTTTAAAAGGTTATAAATATATATATGAAGCAATGAGGGATAATGAGATAAAAGGAAAAATAATGAGAGCGCTAAAGGAGATTGGCAAGGCCCTTATAAAAAAACACCCCTTTTTAAGCAGAGACCTGCAAGACCATATTGAAGACCTGTGCCAAAGATTTAGTAACGAGGCCCTTGCTGATACTGTAGCCAGGGTTGGCCGTGACCCATTACGCAAACTCAGGCCCGAAGATAGACTGGTTGGGGCCTGCAGGTTCATTGAAAAGTATGGGGGAGACCCTGCGCCGGTAAGCCTTGGAATTTCTGCCTGTCTACGGTATAATGAAAAAAGCGATGAATCAAGCAGGGCTCTACAGGATATGATATCCCAAAAAGGCCTTGATTATGTCCTATTTCATATATGTGGCATAAAAAAAGGCGAAAACCTCTATAACACCATACCACACTTTTTTGTCTAGAAATTCCGTTAAAAAATTTATTTAAGTAAAAGTTATTGACAAAATCGATATTTTATGGCTTAATATTTATATATTAAGTTATAACCCTGTATTTATTAAGTAAGCCTTAAGTTATACTACCCTATAAATATAGGTTAGTTTAAATTATAAAGCGTTAACCATACCCCTAAAGGGATGGCTTTGCCTAGACAGAGTGAAACGATGAAAAGGTATATTGAAGATAAATTAATTGCCTGGAAAAACAGCGCAAGGCGCAAACCATTAATTTTGCGCGGGGCAAGACAAGTGGGTAAAACACACACAGTCACAAAATTCGGAGAAGAGCAGTTTTCTTGCGGTGTTTTGCATGTTGATTTAGAGAAAAATCCAGAATGGCACAAAATATTTGACGGTTCCCTTGATCCTGTTCGTATAAAAAATGAGTTAGAACTCTTATCAGGAAAAAAAATTAATACAGGAGAGACATTGTTGTTTTTCGATGAAATCCAACGTTGTCCTAAAGCAATTATGGCACTCAGGTATTTTTATGAAGATATGCCTGAGCTTCATGTTATCGCGGCCGGTTCCTTATTAGAGTTTATTTTTAGTAACATTTCCTTTCCGGTTGGAAGAGTGCAATTTTTAAAAATGTTTCCTCTTTCATTCTCTGAGTATCTGCTTGCTATCAATAATTATAAACTATCAGAATTTATTGATGGACCGCCCCAGGATGCCAATAATTTGATTCATAACAAAATTCTTGAACAGTTAAAACAATATTTTTTTATAGGTGGTCTTCCTGAAGCAGTTAAAGCATATGTTGAGACCAATTCAATCAGAGAAAGTTTTGAGGTCCATAAAGAAATATGTATGAGTTATAAAGAAGATTTTGCTAAATACTCTCCTAAATCTGATCCCAGGTGCATGGAACAAGTTTTTACAAATACTGCTCGGTCCGTAGGCGGACAGATAAAGTATTCTCACCTTTCGCAAGAATTTTCTATCCCGACTATCCATAAAGCGTTTGATATCCTCTGCCGGATAGGAGTGATTAATAGAATACCTTCCTGCCAGGCTGATAGCCTTCCCTTAGGCGCTACGGCTTCGACAAAAATATTTAAGGCAAGTATGGTTGATATTGGTATTATGCAACGTTTGTGTAGGATACCTGTTGATCTTGAATATCAAAAAACAGATATTATGTCAATATATAATGGGGTTATGGCTGAACAATTTATTGCTCAGGAATTAATAATTGCTCAGGAATCATTATATTATTGGTCCCGGCAGAAAAAAAACAGTTCAGCTGAAGTTGATTTTTTGGCTGTTAAAGAAGGCCGTATAATTCCTATTGAGGTTAAAAGCGGTTCTCCAGGGCGCTTAAAAAGTTTACATTTATTTCTCCAAAGCTACCCCCATTGTCAAGAAGGATACGTTTTCTCATCCAGGCCCTATAGCCAGCTTCTAGACCAAAAACTTAAATTCATCCCCCTTTATTTCTGCCAATCCGCACTCAAGACAGATATAATGTAAAAATCTCAACAATAAAGTCATTTGTAAATAGACTCATTTGTGATAAAATATTCTAAGTTATTAATGGCATGTTGAAGGTGCTAAACATAAGGAGGCTAAGAGATGATTAAAGAAGTGATTATGCCGAAGTTAGGGCAGACAATGGAAGAGGGGATTATTGAAAAGTGGAGAAAGAAGGAAGGGGAAAATGTAGAGAAAGGGGATATACTCCTGGATATCACAACTGACAAGGCGACCCTGGAGGTAGAGTCCTATGTCACCGGAATACTCAAGAAGATTGTTCACAATGAAGGTGAGACAGTGCCGGTCACACAGATTATCGCCTATATCGGTGATGAAGGAGATAAAGTTCCGGATGTAACAGAAGAAAAAAAGAAGCCTGTGGAGCCTGCGAAGCAGGAAGTTCGGGAAGTCAAGGCTGCACAGCAGGAGGAAAAAGTGGAAGCAGCAGCGAGCCGTGTTAAGGCCTCTCCGGCTGCCCGCCGTATTGCAAGAGAGAAAAAAATAGACCTTGGCGCAATTAAAGGAACCGGGCCGGGCAACAGGATTACTGAGAAAGATGTCCTTGGTTTTGGAAAAGACGCTAAGGTTTCATCTTCTCCTATAAGACGTGTGATTGCAGAGAGGATGAGCCGCAGTAAAAGGGAGATACCGCATTATTACCTGACCGCATCTTTAGATATGAAAGAGGTAATAGAGATGCGAAAAAATCTAAATCAGAAATTAAAAAAAGACGGCTTAAAAGTATCCTATAATGATTTCCTTATTAAGGCATCTGCTTTAACAATAGCCAAATATCCATCTTTTAACACCAGAGACTCAATCAATATTGGTCTGGCAGTGGGTATCCCTGAAGGTATCCTTGTCCCTGTAATACGCAATGCTGATAAACTCTCTTTTCTGGAGATAGTAAAAGAACGCGGGAAATTAGTTGATAAGGCCAGGTCTAATAAACTTACTCCGGATGAATACAGCGGAGGTTCTTTTACAATATCTAATTTAGGGGCTTATGAGGTAGAAAATTTCTGCGCCATTATCAATCCGCCTGAAAAAGCCATACTGGCAGTAGGGAGTATCATAGAGACCCCGGCAGCAGTTAATGGAGAAGTAACAATCAGGCCGTTAATGAAGGTCACACTTTCTCTGGATCACCGCATTATTGACGGGGTAGTTGCTGCGGCATTTCTGCAGAGAATTAAGGAGTTGGTTGAGACCCCGGCTGATATAAGTGGGGGTATATAAGAGATGTCTATGAAAATTGACGTTATTTGCCTGGGCATTCTTTGCGCTGATGTAGTGGCCAAACCTGTGAAAAAAATTCCTGGCAGAGGGAAACTGGAGCTGGTAGATAGGATAGAGCTGCATAGCGGCGGCTGTGCATCTAATACAGGTGTGTGTCTGGCCCGCTTGGGGATAAAGACAGCTCTCGCAGGAAAGGTCGGCAGGGATGGTTTCGGAGATTTTCTTATAGATACATTTAAGAGAGAAGGGATGGAGACAGCGGGTATAAAGAAAGACAGCAAGGCCAATACCTCTGTGACTATGGTCATGGTTGATGAGGGAGCGGAGAGGAGCTTTATCCACTATGTAGGTGCGAATGGTACTCTTAGAGAAGAAGATATAGATTTAGGACTGTTTCCGGATGCGAAGATTTTACATATGGCAGGGTTTTATCTCATGCCTGGATTTGACGGGGAGCCGGCGAGCCGCATACTCAAAAAAGCCAGAGAGAGCGGCCTCACTACTTCCCTGGATACCTGCTGGGACAGTAAGGGGAGGTGGCTTGATCTCATTAGCCCGTGTCTTGAGTTTACAGACATTTTTTTGCCCAGTATTGAAGAGGCAAAGAAAATCACAGGCATGGAAGAGCCCGAAAAGATTTGCAGATTCTTTTTGAAGAAGGGGGTAAAGATAGTAGGACTTAAGATGGGAGAAGAGGGGGCATTTATAGCATCCGTTGATCAATCGTTTCCCCTTCCTCCTTTTAAGGTGAATGTTGTCGATACAACCGGCGCCGGGGATGCATTCGTTGCGGGGTTTCTGACCGGCAGGATCCTCTACAAGGATCTCTTAGAGACAGGCAAATTGGCCTGTGCCGCAGGTGCAGCTGCTGTTTCAGCAATGGGCGCGACTGATGGAGTAAAGTCCATTGAACAGGTGAAGGGACTTATGGAGTCATGATTTTCGAAGGCCAATTTGCTTGATTATATAGAAAGTATAGAAAGCGGAATTATGCTATTGGCCCGGAGGCCAATTTGCTTGCGGATGATGGGATTCAATGTTATACTATCTAATTATGAAAATATGCATATACCTCCTTTTAATAGGTAGTCTCTTCTGCCCTGTTTTAGCAGTTGCTGCCCAGGGGGAGGAGCCCTTGGGTTTTGAAGCGGATGGTGTGCTGGAGTATGTAGAGGGAGGGGATATCGTTATCGGTCAAAAGAATGTCCGCCTCACCTATGGAGATGTCCGGCTCAGGGCTGAAGATGTAAGGGCAGATATAAAAAAAGGTATAGTTACTGCTAAAGGAGATGCTGTATTAATTCTGGATAAGGATGTATTTAAGGGGGAAGAGATTCAGTATAATTTTAAAGAGGGTAAAGGGAAAATACTTAAAGCCAGCACAGTACAGGAGCCGTGGTATATAAAAGCAGAGGTGCTCGAGAAGATTGGTCCGCAGGAATACCATGCATATGATACAAGAATAACAAGCTGCGAATATTCAAAACCTCACTACTATTTTCGAGCTAAGAAGATCAAACTCTGGCCCCATGAGCGCATCTGGATTGAAAATGCCGTGATGTGGATAGGTAATCTGCCTGTGTTTTATCTTCCTCTTTATACGCGCTCTTTAAAAGGGAAGCCCTATGGCCTGGTTGTCTGTCCCGGGTATGATACAAAGAAAGGTTTTTTCCTTTTGAGTCACTATAACTGGTTTATTGACCGGGATCTTGAAGGACGCATCTATTTTGACCCGATAGAGAAATCAGGTCTTGGCCGCGGGTTTGATATTAGATATGGTCTGGATGGCGCGCCTCTCGGATATCTCTATGCCTATCAGATGAGGGAAGATAGGCTTTCCGACAAAGCCAATCGCTGGAAGGTCCATGCCAGGCACTGGCAGAACGTGAGCGCGAAGGATAACATATTTTTTGAGGTAAATAAATTTAGTGATAAAGATTTTAACGAAGACTTTTATTCAGAAGAGAAGTGGCGCGGCTGGGGGGAAGA
>JADHWT010000020.1 GCA_016783345.1 Candidatus Omnitrophota bacterium
TAACCGTTTCAAATACGGGGTATTTTGTTTATTGTAATGGTAAAAAAGATATAGATAAATTTGATGGTAAGCTTGAATTTGATATTACCCTGATACCCTATGAAGGAAACTCTGATTGGATAGAAGGGACTATTCAGGATATATATAAATGCTTAAATAGTGATAGTATCCCTGCATCCGGTGAAGATTGTGATTTTTGTGCTTATAGGGATGCGGCTGAAGAAGTACTAAAATAAACAGGTGCTTGTCCTTATTTTCTTTGAAATTGATAGAAAGCAGACACAGAGAGGCAAGCTAAGAAGCGCTAAGCGATTCAAGTAAGGAGCCGAAGGATGACCAGATTCGGATGCATAAAAGATAAGTTCGATGACAGAGATTACCTGATGCGAGCCTACCTGCCTGTAATAAAACTGCCCGGGAAGATTGACTATACGCCCAAGCTATCCCCGGTCAGGGATCAAGGCGAAGAGGGTACCTGTGTGGGCTTTGCTACAGCTTGCGGAATGAAGGAATATCAGGAATTACTTGACTACAATAAGCTAATTACACTCTCACCCCGGTTTGTTTATAGTAGATGCAAGAAAATCGACGGTATGCCTGAAGCAGAAGGCACTACCATCCGCGCGGCAATGAAGGTGCTTAAAGCCAAAGGTATCTGCCGGGAAAAGTTTTGGCCGTATCTTCCCCTTCAAAAGACCAGGGCACGGAGAGGCGCGGTCTCTGACGCCAAAAGATTCCGTATCCTTACCTATGCCCGCATACTTAATCTAAATGAACTGCGCATGGCACTTGCCACTAAAGGCCCATGCGTTATCGGTGTTGAGGTCTTTGAAGGCATGATGAGTACCAAAACAGGCCGTGTCCCCATGCCTAAAAAGAATGAAACTACCCTTGGCGGCCATGCGATCTGCCCGGTAGGCTATGATGACAAAAAGAGACTGGTAACATTTAAAAACTCCTGGTCTGTTAAATGGGGCAAGAAAGGTTACGGATCCCTGCCCTATGCCTATATTAAGCGCTATATGATGGACGCCTGGAGCTCGGTTGATATCGATGATCCCAGCCCGCTTACCCTGGCAAGTATATTGAATTACAAGGAACGGGCTTTTTACCAGAGAACAGCATGAAGGAGGACTAGAGCATACAGGTTTATTCTTGACAAAGAGAGACCAGAGGAGTAGCATAATCGTTACCACAGTGAAGTGGGTAACAATGGATAAGTAAGCTCATGTAGAGGCAATCTCACGGAAGTGGGGTTGCTTTTTTTGTAATTAAGTACTGTCCCTATATTTACCAAGGAGATATTTTATGGAATATGATTCTTGTAGAGAGAATTTAGACAAGCTAATAGAGTGGTGTGGGAAAAATTCCGGAACTAGAAATGAGGCTACTACAAGACTTACGATGATTGATAGACTTTTCTTTGAATGTTTGGACTGGGAAAAATCAAGCGATGTAATTCTTGAAGAATCTCACGATAGAAAATATGCAGATTACACATTTAGTGCACCTAGAAAGATGTTAATAGTAGAAGCTAAGAAAGAGGGAACATATTTTGAGGTTCCGGTAGGAAAAGAAAGGGTGGAGTATTCTTTGAGATCTTTGATTAGGGATAACACAGATTTGATTAAGGCAACTGAACAAGTTGCAGGATATTGCCAGCATCGGGGAGTCCCTTATGGCGCTGTGAGTAATGGGCACCAGTTAATCGTTTTTATAGCTACAAGGAATGATGGGATTGCACCATTAGAGGGAAGGGCGCTGGTTTTTCAGTCTTTAGAATCTATTGCTGAGCATTTTCTAGATTTTTGGCAAGTATTATCAAAAAAGGGTATTGAAAATAAAAAACTTCATTCAGTATTAATAGGTGAGAAGCAACCAGAGCTACCTCCAAAACTGTCTTCGAGCATTACAGATTATCCAGGGGTAAAGGGCAGGAATATTTTTCAAACCGACCTCCAGGTCGTAAGTGAGTTAGTTATTGAAGATATAGTAAGAGCTCATGATCTTGAGAAGACTTTTTTGGAAGAGTGTTATTGCAGGAGCGGAGCACTTTCTCAATATGCATTGATTAGCAAAACAATATTAGAGTCACGCTATGCCGCATTGTTTGAAAATAATAAACCGAGACCAACCACTGTGTCTGCAACCGATAAGGAAGGGATTTCAGCGGAACTTCTTGCCGAAAGCTTAAGTCGGCGCCCTATTCTTTTAATTGGAGATGTAGGTGTTGGGAAAACTGCTTTTATACGAAATCTTATGAAAGTTGAAGCAGAAAGTTTATTTGAAGATGCTATACCTTTGTATTTAGATTTGGGCGCACAAGCCACGTTAACGTGCGATCTAAAAGTTTATATTCTAAAAGAAATTGAAAAACAGCTTATAGAACATCAAGGCATAGATATATATGAAAATAATTTTGTTAGAGGCATTTATAACCGGGATTTAGAGAGATTTCGTAAGGGTATATATAAGGATTTGTTAGTGAGTGAAAAAAAGGCATTTCAAGAAAAGGAGCTTAATTTTTTAGAGAGTAAGATTGAAAATAAGGAAGAACATTTGCAAGCAACACTGCAACACATTTCGAAAGGACGCAGAAAACAAGTTGTTCTTTTTCTTGATAATGCTGACTAGAGGGATGAAGAAACTCAGCAGCAAGCTTTCTTGATAGCACAGGAACTATCAGAAAAATGACCTCTTGCCGTATTTGTATCGCTGCGCCCAGAGACATTCCACAAGTCGATGCGCGTTGGTGCATTAAGCGGATACCATCCCAAAGCTTTCACGATAGCGCCTCCCCGGTTGGATAAGGTTTTGGAAAAACGTTTAAACTTTGCCTTAAAAATTACAAGTGGGGAAATACCTCTAAAACTTGCATCGGGTGATTTGTATGCTAACTTTAGTAAGCTGGAACAAGTGATAAGAGCTTTTCTTGATTCCTTAGAATGGAAAGATGGGATTTTATCAGAATTTATGGATAATATTTCAGGGGGCAATATACGATTAGCCCTTGATTTAGTAAAAAGTTTTCTTGGAAGTGGCCACGTAGATACAGAAAAAATAACAAAGATATACGAAGATACAAAACATTACATAGTACCTTTACATGAATTTTTACGCGCTGTAATGCACGGGGATAATGCATATTTTGATGCGGAGAGTTCATATATTGCAAATATTTATGATATATCAACTACAGATGAGAAGGAATATTTTCTATTACCAATCTTAGTAGCTTTGTTAATTAATTTAGGAGAATCTGGGCGGCATGAAAGCGGATTTGTTGAAACAACGGAATTGTATGACAAGGTACAGGGGCTAGGATACACGCCCGAACAGATAGATGTAGCTATCACGCGGGCAATAAAAAAGAGATTAGTTGAGTCATCTGCAAGAAGAATACCAGAGCCAGGACAAACCTTGCCACAAGCTTTACGTGTTACAACGGTGGGCAGTTATCATTTAACTCGCTTAAGTCGATATTTTCCTTATGTTGATGCAATAATAGTTGATACCCCTATCCTTGATTCTGATGTACGAGAAAACATAAAGAATGTGGAAAACATACATGACCGTTTAAGCAGAGCAGGCATCTTGAGAAATTATTTTGATAATATATGGAACAGAGCAAATATACCAACAACAATATTTGATTGGAAACAAGTATCCGAAGAATTGAAAGCAGGCATAGGTAAAATAGAAAAGAAGTGCGAAACACCTAAAGTGTAGCTAAAATTGCGTGCCAATAAGTACCCATTAAACACCCAGACTGCAGTAAATTGTGGCAACTTACAGAAAACTACCGGACACCTTAACCCTTTTGTTCATAAGCACTTATCGCCATAACTCATTGGTGGAGAACACATTAGCTCTCCACCTGGCAACGAATCCCTGCCTCTCCGCCAGTTACCCAAGGGATGCAACGGCAATATTCAGGGGTGTGATTTAATTGCGATTTTGGCCTGATTTGCCGGAATAAGACGGCTTTTCAGGTGTTCTATATATAGAAGCATTAATAAGCTATACCCACCTGGCGGAAGGGGAGGCTAAGAGATGAAAGAATACGAATCCTTCATAATCGTAAAGTGCAGGGCCAGGAGTGAGCTTGAGGCAAGCTTAAGGGTTAACAGGATGCTTGAGTTATCCAAAAAAGAAGAGGATATAAGCATAAACCATTTATCTACTGCGCCGACATATTATTGGATAAATCATAACATATAGAACTAAATTCTTAAGTAAAAAAGCCCCTAAAGATAGTGAAATGCCAGACTAAAAGATCTGGCATTTTTTATTATAGGGGAGGGGTTGCTTCGTCGCAATAGGCGACTCGCAATGACAGGGGAATGCCGTTGTTCGCGGCCGGGAGGCCGCTCCTACGGATAAGCTCGGACATAATAAATGAATTGTATTCAAAGCGCAAATATGATAGATTTAAAGATGTAGAGTTTAAACGGAAGGAGGCAGAGAATGGCATTAAACCTTGACCCTTTGTATATAGTAAATCTAGTATTATGCATTATAATCGTCATCCTGGGCTACATGGGATCCAAGAAGGCGGGAGATAAGACCCTGCTCCATATAGGCATAGCCTTTGGGCTGTTTGGCCTATCACACCTTGCCACAATCCTTGGTTTTAAGGATGCTATAGAAGGCATCCTTATTGCTATCAGGGCGGTGGCTTACATGGTTGTTATACTTGCCTTGTATAGAGCGGGGAGAAAAGCTTAAGAAATTAAAGGGGCACAATACTTAATTCCGGAGAAGGAAACTGCTGTTTGGACGGCCAGCGGCAGGGTGCGGACGGCCTACGCTATAAAGCAATCCTGATAGATCGCAAGGGTTGCCTTTTACTAACTGAGGGGGGCAAAAAATGGCTAAATTGGATGTGAAGGCCTTTGGGCTCGCTTGTGGTATAATTTGGGGCGCTGTAATGCTGATACTTGGGTTAGCAGGCCACTTTTTTGCATATGGGGCAAAATTTGGCGAAGCTATGGCATCAATTTATATTGGCTATACCCCAACATTGTTAGGCAGCGTTATTGGTGGCATTTATGGCTTTATAGATGGTGGCATTGCCGGCTTAGCATTGGCTTGGCTGTATAATAAGCTTGCAAAATAGGGGTTGAGATTGTTTCGGCCGCCATATAGGCGGCCTCCCAATGACGAACATGGACCGTAAAGACTTTGAACAAATAGCACTAAAAGCAGTAAGCCAGCTCCCTGAGGAGTACGGCAGCAGGCTTGAGAATGTCGAGATCATCATAGAGGATAAGCCTGGTATGGATACTGCAAAGAAGCTTAGCCTGGGAACACATGGAAGGCTCCTTGGCCTATACCAGGGAGTTCCTTTAAAGGCTCGAACCCATTATTACGGTATGGTGTTGCCTGACAGGGTAATCCTCTACCAGGCAAATATTGAGCGAACCTGCAGAGAGAAAGGGATGGGCATATTTGAAGAGGTAAAGCATGTCCTCCAGCATGAGATCGCGCACCATTTTGGCATCTCTGATAAGCGCCTAAAAGATATTGGCGCATATTAAACCTCACTTTGATTCTCCTGATTTTCCTTATTTTTCTTCTAATTTTCCTTATTAATACATAATATGATGGGTTTTGATACTTTGGGGTAATGCGAGGGGTTGGCGAAAGGCTTTTATCTGAGACTTTGCAATAAGGGTCCTGGCTCAGGGATCAGATCTGGGCAGAAGGATGCTTCCCATAAATACCGCAATAAAGACAGCCACTGAAAGAATAGGATATATATTAAGCCTTACAGAAACCCCACCGGAAGAGCCAAAGCCAAAAGCCGCATAATAACAAAAATAATCAATTTATTATTGCATAGAGGCCGTGTTTTGGGTATAATGTACTGCAGGAGATTGGATAATGAACAGTATTGTGAAAAAAATAGGGTTAAAAACCAAAATATTAAAAAGCTTGCTTAAAGAATATAAGGTTAAGAGGATTGCTTTGTTTGGTTCTTGCGTAACTGGCAGACTAAATAAAGGTAGTGATTTAGACTTTTTAGTTGAGTTCGAGAAAGAAGCTGACTTATTAGATCAAGTAGGCCTAAAGCAAGATTTAGAGGCTGTGCTGCATAGGAAAGTAGACGTAGTAACTCCACAAGCTCTAAGTAAGTATTTTCGTTCCCAGGTATTAGGGGAGGCGGTTTACCTATGAGCAAAGATTATAAGGTATATATTCTGCATATACTGGACTCGATAGAAAATATTCAAAAGTTCATAAAAGACAAAAATAAAAAGAAATTTTTTAGAGACAAACTTACTTAAGATGCTGTAATAAGAAACCTTGAGATTATAGGTGAGGCAACGAAAAATATCCCATCAGGCATCAGAAATAAGTATCCTCACATTGAATGGAAGAGAATTGCAGGCATGAGAGATATCTTAATCCATCAATATATGGGCATAGACATTGAAAGAGTCTGGTTAGTTATAAAAAAAAGGCTGCCTGCACTGAAAAAAGACATTAGCAGGATCGCCAAAGACTTACATAACAGCAGGTAACCGCAGGGAGGCAAATTTAAGAGCAGCCGGGATGTTTTAGTTATCAAAGAAAGAGTGCTTGTAGATTTTTATGTTTTGGAAATACCGGATTGAAAATCCGGTTTTTTGATTTTACGGGAGGAAAAGAGGGGATTGCTTCGCTGGCTGTTGTTCGCGGCCAGGAGGCCGCTCCTACCAAATGGCCCAAGGGGGAGTAGCATATTTGTTACCACAAAGAAATGGGTAACAATGGATAAGTAAGCTCATGTAGAAGGCAATCTCATTTTGGTGGGGTTGCTTTTTTTGTAATTAAGTATTGCGTCCATATTTGCCCCATATCTGCCACATTAGAAGTAAATAAATGGTTGCAAAAAAGAAAAAAATGTGGTAGAAATAACTATAAGATTAAGGTTGAGGGACTTGATAAAATCTAGGTTTTGTGGTATATTTATATTGACAGGTTAGAGACTAATATGCTATAATCATTGACATCACCCCAGTAGAATATTATGTTCTACTGGCCCCGAGTCCCTGTGGACTCGGGTTTTTTTTGGAGAATAAATATGGGTGAAGAAATAAAACAAAAGAAAAGAGTATTTGCATTAGTTGATGGGTTTAACTTATATCACTCTATAGCGGATAAACCTTCTGCTAAAAGGTATAAAGATGCAAAAGATTTAAGAATGTATAAATGGTTGAATTTGCGTAAATTAGTAGAGAGTTTTATTCTAAAAGACGAAGAAATTATAAAGATTTTGTATTTTTCTGCATATTCGTTTTGGAGACCAGATAGGGTGAAAAGGCATCAAACATATGTGCGAGCTTTAAGAACTGTTGGAGTGACACCTGTGATTTCAAAATTTAAAGACAAAATCATTAGATGCAAAAGCTGCCAAAAAACATTTAAAACATACGAAGAAAAACAGACAGATGTTCAGATTGCAATCAATTTATTTAAAGAAGGCATGGACGACTCTTACGATAAAGTTTTAGTTATTTCGGGAGATAGTGATTTGATACCAGCGATTGAAGCAGTAAAAGAAAAGTTTCCTAAAAACATGTATTTCCACCATTAAGGGCAATTGAATCCTTGAAGGCTGTTGTTGATTCATATGCAAGAATCCGAGAGCATCATTTATCAATGAGTCAATTTCCAGACATAATTGATTTAAGCGGAGGAGATAAGCTTCTTAAGCCGGAAGAATGGAAGAAAGAAAATTTAGTGCCCAAACGGTGCCCACCCAATACCAAAACAACCGCAATTTGATATAAACAAATCTCCGCCATATCTTTTCCCATTCCAACAGAAAACTACCGATCACCTGTAATGCCCGTAGGCAAACAAACCCAGTAGCCGAAAATGCCATCAGTTATCATCTGCCACAAAACTCCCTTTAAGGTTTAGGAGCTCAAAAATGGCAGAGAAGAGAAGGGATTGCTTCGCTGGCTGCGCCAGCCCGCAATGACGTTGTTATTCGCGGCCGGGAGGGGCGCAATGACAGGGAGGTAAAGACAAGGGGGCCGGGAAAAGCGCTTTTTGATGTGCGACAATTACTTAATGATTCAACAGGATGGGTAATTATAATTGTCGCACATCACAGTAGGGCGAAGCCCTGAGCGAAGTCGAAGGGAGGGGCCTGGTTTCAATGGGCTGCCTCGGGCGGGATCTTACTTGAAAATGCCAGATTAAAAAAATCTGGTATTTTTTTTATTTTTTGAAAGAAAATGCCGACTTTTTACGTCTTATTATATGAGGGGTATAAAAAGGGATTTAGCTGATTTTAGGACTAAATGACTCTAGGTGAGCGTGAAATGTGGAATGAGGGGTAGGGGAGAGAGGGCTTTCTTTGAGGTCGCAAATTGCGACCTCAAAGAATCTTGATATCGCAATTTGCGATATCAAGAGAAAGGGGGAGCTATGGGGCATATTATGATTTCGGATGTAAATATAGAACAAAAGATTTTCTTTATACGAGGCCATAAGGTTATGCTGGATAAAGAGTTAGCAAAACTTTACGGTGTTTCTACGAAGCGCCTAAACGAGCAAGTTAAGAGAAACGTAAAAAGGTTTCCTGAAGACTTCATGTTTCAACTAACATGGGAAGAGGCAGAGTCTTCAAGGTCGCAATTTGCGACCTTGAAGAAAGGGCGTAATATCAAATATCTTCCCTATGCCTTTACAGAACAGGGAGTTGCGATGCTTTCAGGCGTTCTTAACAGCGAAAGAGCCGTTCAGGTTAATATTGCTATTATGCGTGCTTTTGTAAGGCTGCGCCAAATTCTCTCTACTAACAAAGAGCTTGCCCATAAGTTGGCGCAGCTTGAGCGCAAGACAGAAAAGCACGATACTGAAATCCGGGCTATCTTCGAAGCCATCCGCCAGCTTATGGCGCCGCCTGAAAGGCCAAAGCGCAAAATAGACTTTCATCCTGGGTAATAAAGTTGGGGCCTTGGGTGAATGGGCTGTCTCGAGCAGGCTTTTCCCAGAATCACTAGGAAGTAGACCTGCCTCAAAAATACCCCATAAAAAATAAAAGCTTTTTTCCTGCCGCGACACAACGCTGTCGCCTACCCCCTTATAATATAATCAAGAAAAATAAAAATCAAAGGGCAGCCCCTATCTTGCTTTCTACAGATGGGGGTATGCCCCTCCAAACCCGGTCCCGGTGGGCCATGCAAACAGCGAAATTAAGATACCTCCCGCGCTTAAAGGGAGAACCCGGTCAGTAAAAGAGTAAAGACCTTCGCCAGGGTTATAAGTATCACTATAACCGGAAAGCGGGGGGTTTTTATTTTTAAAGCGATCGTAAAACAAAAGAGACCGGTAAAAATAAGATGCTTATGAGATAAACTTACAATAAAGACAAGGAGGTAACCATGGACCAGGTCCTTTATTCAGCAGGAAGTCTTCTCTTTTCAATCTTATTATGCTCAGCTTTAGCCTTTAACCCCTTAACCGTAAAGGCCCAGCTAGAGGCGTATCAGCCGAAACTGCCTCCGCAAGCCCAGGATAGCCCGCATCCCCCGGAGATCCACCAAGGCCTTACAGATACGCCCCCTATAGCTTCCGCAATCCTTGCACACCCTATAACCTTTGAAGAGGCCCAGATACGCAAAAAAGAGGTGAAATATGCCGCCAGCATTTAAAAAAAAGTGGGCATGGGTAGTTATTCTGTTTTTAATCATCAACATAGCCGGGCTCCTTAAGATAATATCGCTGTATGAGCAGGAAACGAGCGTCATAGCCTTTATAGAAACAAAGTTTCGGCAGATTATGTGGCCGGCTAAAAAGGCCATGAAAGATATATCTAAGAGGTTTGAGGCAAAAGAAGAGTTTACAGTACGTTATATAACTCCCAATATGGATATTGAGAATCCTGAGATCTGCATTATCTTCACCCAAAAAGTAGATCTCGATAAGATAAAGGGCTATATCTCAGTAACGCCTGAGGTTGAATTCCATGCGGAATCCTACTATAACGGCTTAAAGCTTTTCGGAGACTTCAAGCCGGGCACCTCATACGCCATAGAAGTGCTGAAAGGCATGCCGTTTATTAAAGGCGCTATACTTCAAGAAACTGTCGTAGAGACAGCGGTTATGCCCGACTACCAGCCTGAACTGAAGTTTAAAGTGCCAGGTATGTACATGTCCTTGAAAGGCAGCCAGACTGTGCCTGTAGAAGTGGTAAATCTGGATAAGATAAAAGTAAAGGTCCATAAGGTCTATGGCAATAATATAGTCTATCTGCTTAATAACATGAGCGCTTATCGCATACCCAGCGATGTAGGGCTTGATCTCTTTGAAAAGGAGATAGAGACAAAGATAGAGCGCAACAAGCCTAAGGATGTTCTAATAAGCCTGAAAGATATCCTTGGAGACGACTCCCGCGGCCTGTTCTATATGACCGTTTCAAACCCCGAGGAATATTACATGGGCTGGGACTCGAAGTTAATCCTCACCACAAATATAGGCATAGTCGCTAAAAGATCCGAGTCAGACCTTCTGGTATGGCTGAATACCATCTCCGGCACTAAGGCGGTTCCATATACAGAAGTCAAAGTATTCACAAAGACCAACCAGCAGATCCTGCAGGGGGCAACCGATGAAAGCGGATTGATACATTTTAAGGATGTGGACTGGTCAGGGGATAAGGCGCCTTTTGTAATCACGGCCTCTAATGATTACGACCTCTCCTATATTGAATTAGAAAAATGCGCCATATCCGAAACCGCCTTTGACATACAGGGAAGGCCGTATCTTAGCTCAGGGTATGAAGCCATGCTTTATACAGACAGGGGGGTTTACAGGCCGGGTGAAACAGCGCATCTTAAGGCCATCCTGCGCAATGAAACCTGCGATGTGCCCGGTAGTTTTCCGGTTGTATTTGAGATAAAGAGGCCCGATGGCAGGGAGTTTAAGAGGCTCAATGGCATACTTTCAGAATTCGGCACAGCGGATATAGATGTTGCCATAGAAGACTACAGCCTCACAGGCGCCTATACCGCGAATCTTCTGCTTCCGGGTGATAAAAAGATCATAGGAAACTGTAAATTCAGTGTTGAGGAGTTTATGCCTGACAGGCTAAAAGTGAGCATAGATGTGCCTGATAAAAGGTTCGGCATCAAAGACGCGATTCCGATAAACGTCCAGGCGGAACAGTTTTTCGGGGCCGCGGCATCCGGCCGTGATATTGAAGTTACCTGCCGCCTGAAGCACGCGGATTTTAAGCCAAAGGGATATGAAGATTACTCCTTTACTGACAAGTCAAAAGAGTTTTCCGCGAGGACTCTGCGCCTGGGGGAGAAGAAGTCCGATAATGAAGGCATGGCCTCATTCGAACTTAAAGTCACAGAAGATATCGCCCCGCCCTCTGTTTTAGAATGCTCTATAAGCGCTGTTGTAAAAGAGCTCGGTGGCCGGGCCATCACCTCCAATGCAAGCAGGTTAATGGACGCCTATCCTTATTATATCGGGATACGCAAGAAAGCCGAAGGTTACGCCTCTGTCGGGGAAGAGGTAAGGTTCGATTATGTGGCTGTCTCTCCTGATGGGGAAAGCGTCAAAATCCCTGATCTTGAAGTAAGCGTATATAAGATTATCTGGAGCAGCGTATTGAAAAAGGATACTAACGGCAGGTACAGGTATGTATCTGAGGACAGAGAAGAGGTTGTGTTTGAAGATACCATCAGCAGGGAGAAGGCTTCAGGGACATATGTATATACACCCAAATCATACGGCAGTTACGCCATACGAGTAAAAAGCAAGGGTAAGATCGCGCATACGGCGGGGATTGAGTTTTACTGCTCCGGTTATGGCTGTATGCCATGGTCAATGGAGAGGCCTGACAGGATAGAACTTGTGCTTGATAAATCTCTCTATAAACCGGGTGATGTCGCGAAATTACTGATTAAGTCTCCATTTCAGGGAAAGGCGCTGGTTACTGTTTCTAAAGATAAGGTCCTGCTGTCAAAATCCATAGATCTTTCAGGCGCCACACAGGAAATCCCGATTACTATTGATAAGGACTTCTGGCCAAACGCCTATTGCGCGGTGACTGTAATAAAGCCGGTTACAGCCAGTGAGGAGTGGGTATCTCACAGGGCATACGGCATTGTTCCTGTTATGCTTGATAATTCAGCCAATAAGTTAAAAGTCAGCATTAGCGTGCCTGAGAAGGCCCGGCCAGAAGATACAGTCAAGGTCGATATAGATGTAAAAGACGCCAAAGGCTCGCCCAGGCAGGCTGAGCTCTCCGTGGCCCTTGTGGATGAAGGCCTGCTGCAGCTTACCGGATACAAGACTCCGGATCCTTTTGAATTCTTCCGCGGCAAGAGAGCCAATGCAATAACCACATCAGATCTTTACTCGCTTCTTTTGCCTGAGTTCGATAAGAAGAAAGTAGGCGCTGATTCCACGCCCTCCGCTGATATGCCGGTAAGGGGTTTCGATCCCAGGAAACACCTAACCCCTATAAGCGCGAAAAGGGTAAAGCCTGTTGTGCTCTGGCAGGGCAGCAGGCTCACGGATAGGAAAGGCAGGGTAACGGTCGATTTTAAGATACCTGAGTTTTCCGGGAGATTAAGGGTGATGGTAGTAGCCTGCGGTATGCGGGATTTTGGCAATACCGAAGACAGCATTAAGATAACAGAACCTCTTATGATACAGCCTACCATACCTAGATTTCTTTCGGTTGAGGATGAGTTTATCCTGCCTGTATCAGTATTCAATACTACCGGCAAAGATGGCACTGCCGGTGTTTCGGTCAAGGTATCGGAAGGGATTGGTATCATAGGTGAAGGTTCCCGCAAAATATACGTTAAAAACAACGAAGAAGCTGTGGTCGTCTTTAAGCTCAAGGCCCCTTCAACCCCTCAGAAAGCAAAGATCACCCTCACAGCTTCGTTAGGAGATCATCAGACTTCCCGCACTACCGAGGTCCCTGTACGCCCGCCTGCTCCTTATACGTCTATCTCCGGTTCAGGGTCTGTAAAGGCCCCTGGCAAGGCATCAATCGCTATGCCGGCCGATTGGCTCAAAGGAACGCAAAAATATAAGCTCTCCGTTATGCCCTTGCCAGGCATCGCGTTCGCGGGCGGGTTGAGGTTCCTGGCGAGGTATCCTTATGGCTGTATCGAGCAGACAACATCCTGTGTATACCCCCTGCTTTACCTTAAAGAAGTTGCCGCGGCAACAGACCCCGCGAAGTTTAACAGCAGTGAGGCGGATAGCTATATCGATGAAGGCATACGCAGGGTGTTGTCTATGCAGCTATACACCGGCGGGTTTTCAATGTGGCCCGGTTATTCTGAGCCCTCAACATGGAACAGTGTGTATGCTACGGATTTTCTGGTGGAAGCGGATAAGGCAGGCTATGCTGTTCTAAAGACCGAAAAGGCGGCTGCTTTAGGATATATTGAAAGCCTGCTTTCGGAGAGTGAAGACGACTGTCCTTTAAGCCTTAAGGCGTACAGCTGTTTTGTGCTTGCCAAAGCAGGGCGCGTAAAGCCCTCATGGATAAGAAGGCTTCAGGAGCGCAAAGATGACCTGCCGGCCTATTCACGATTCCATCTTGCCGCGGCATTGGCTGCCCTGGGAGACAAAAAGGCCGTATCCGATATATTAGGCCAGGGCTTCCCTGATAAGGATGTAAAGAGAGAGACAGGAGACAGCCTTAATTCATATACAAGAGAGAACGCCATAGCGCTTTCTGTCTACATGGATATAGACCCTGAAAACGCGATGGTTCCTGTGCTCATCAAGCGCCTTGAGGCGTCAATGAAAAACGGAAGCTGGGGCACTACGCAGGATAATGCCCAAGCCCTGCTCGCGCTTGGAAAGTATACGCGGTATGCGGATGAGCATGCTTCTGATTATTCAGGCAGTCTCTCTATCGGAAAAGAGCTTGCAGCTGAGTTCGACAGTGAAGCTCCTTTAGATATGAAGGATATAGATTTAGGCGGAGGGGATATCGCTCTTAACATACGGGGAACCGGGACAGCCTATTATTACTGGTGCGCTGAAGGGGTGCCTGCCTCAGGCAAGGTAAAGGAGGAAGATAAGGGGCTAAGGGTAAGAAGAAAGTTTTTTACAAGGGATGGCTCATCTGTTGATATAAACAATATAAGGCAGGGTGAGATTATAGTGGTCGATATCTCACTTAAAGCGGATATAGCTTATAAGAATCTTATAGTCGCCGACCTTCTACCCGCCTGTTTTGAGATAGAGAACCCGCGCATAGCTACAAGGGAGAGGGTTGGCTGGATAAGTAAAGATGTCTTTGAGCCTGATCATATAGATATCAGGGATGACAGGCTTCTCATGTTTACAGACCTGCCCAAAACCGACACTCAGCACTACAGGTATATTGTAAGGGCGGTCACAAAGGGCAAGTTTCGATTACCGCCTGTAAGCGCGGAGTGTATGTATGATCCGAGTATCAAGAGCGTCCACGGCCAGGGCGAGGTCGAGGTAAAAGCAGAGTAAAATTCCCTCTCCCCTTTAGGGGAGAGGATAAAGGTGAGGGGTCAATGAACTACCAAATCCCCTCTCCCCCGAAGGGGGAGAGGGTTAGGGTGAGGGGGCACATAACAACACCATGAAAAACACACTAAAACACCTATTCACAATATCCTGCATAACCACCACGCTCACCCTATCACTATACATAACCATCTTGCGAACATTCCCTTTCCCGCAAGAGGCCATCCAAAATATAGAATATTCCAAATACATCTGTGACAAAGACGGCCATCCTCTCAGGGCATTTTTAGGACAGGATGACCGCTGGCTTTTACCGGTAGACCTGAAGGAGCTAAATCCGAATCTTATCAACGCGACGATTGCCATAGAGGACAGGCGATTCAGGGATCATCATGGGGTTGATGTCAGCGCCATAGCCCGGGCCATAAAGCAGAATCTGGCAAACAGGCGGGTTATATCCGGCGCCTCCACGCTAAGCATGCAGGTCATACGCATTCTTGAACCCAGGAAACGCACCTTACCTAACAAGATTATAGAAGCGGTCCATGCCCTTCGCCTTGAATCCCTGTATTCAAAAGATGATATCCTGA
>JADHWT010000021.1 GCA_016783345.1 Candidatus Omnitrophota bacterium
GACCTATCTCTATCACGCTATAGTCAGCGGCCAGAGGCAGGTAGTCAATGACATTGGGGTTGGTCAGGGTATTGGCTAATTTATTAGCTATCTCTCTCTCAGGGAAGATTATCTCGCTTGCGCCAATCATATTCAGCACCTTGGCCTCTGCATCTGAAGATGCCTTGACAATTATATTTTGTATCTCAAGTTCCTTGAGATAAAGCGTGGTCATTATACTCGCCTCTATCTTGTCTCCGAGGCTGACCACTACTACATCTATATCTGATGTAATCAGTTGTGACAGGACCTCTTTTTTAGTAGCGTTTGCTACGACTGCCTGAGTGACCTTGTCCTTTATAAGTTCTATCTTGGACCCGTCTCTATCTATTGCCAGGACATCATTACCTTTTTCATAGAGAAGTGTCGCCACCTGATAACCAAAATTACCTAATCCGATAACTACATATTGTCCCATAATTTACCTCCTAATGAGTCCACAACTTAGCCAATCTAAGTTGTTTGGACGAATTACCCCGTCATAATATTTTCTGATGGATATTGATACAATATTTTTTTCTGCCTCGCCATAAAAAATGCCGTAAGAGTTATAGGCCCTAACTTCCCGGCATACATCGTAATTATAATAAATATTTTTCCTAAAGTAGAAAGTCTTGGGGTGAGGCCTTTAGAGAGTCCCACTGTGGCAAATGCTGAAATTGTCTCAAAGAGGGTATCTAAAAATTTCCCTTTCTCTACCATAAGCAGGAGAAATGTTACTAAGAGGATTAGAAATAACCCCAGGGTAATAATGAGCAGACTCCTCTCGACACTCTCGCGCTTTATAGCGCGTTTAAAAAAATGGACCTGGTCCCTCTGCTTGAGTTTTGAAATTATATTTTTAAAAAATATAGCCGCGGTGGTTGTCTTTATTCCTCCGCAGGTAGAGCCGGGTGAGCCTCCGATAAACATTAAACACATAAGTATAAAGACCGTTGCCCCTCCCAGGTGCCCTACAGGGATAGTATTAAAACCAGCAGTCCGGGTGGTTACTGATTGAAAATAAGACGCGAGGATTTTTCCTTTTAAGGAAAGCGGGGCAAGGCTGTTGCCGTATTCTAAGAAAAATATAAAAAGAGCGCCTGTAATGATTAAAGATATTGAAGTAGAGAGGACAATCTTTGTCTGGAGTGAAAACGGGACTTTTTCGCGGCGGATTATTTTTTTCTCCAGGTCCCACAATACTATAAATCCTAATCCGCCCAGGACGATGAGCGTGGTAACGACTAAATTGAAACCCGTATTTTCCTGGAAGCTCATAAAACTCGTCCTGTATAAGGAGAAACCAGCATTGCAGAAGGCGGAGATCCCGTGAAATACGGAGCTGAATATAGCATTGTTCTCGGTCTCTTTCAGGATCATAAAAAGAAGACCTATCCCTGCGGCCTCGATGATTAATACCCATTTAACTATGGTGCGCAGCAGAGAGCCGATATCGCGCAGAGGAAACTGTGTTAGAGATTGCTGGAGGATAAGGCGGCCCTGGAGGGTGAGCTTCCTGGTAAAGAGAAGCACAAAGAGAGTGGAGAAGGTCATTATGCCGAGCCCGCCGAGCTGGATCAGGCACAGGATAATTATCTGGCCGAATCTGGTAAAATCACTGCCGGTATTTAATACTATCAGCCCTGTGCAGGAGGTCGCGGAGGTAGCAGTAAAGAATGCGTCAATAAAACTTAACTCATTGTTTACGCGTGAAGGGCCGAGATAGAGAGTTACAGCCCCGGATAAAATAAGGAGCGCAAAACTTAAAGGTATAATAATCGCCGGCCTTGTCAATATCCTTTTCATGGACATATTCTAACACAAATCTTTTTATTTGAAAAGAGATTTATATTTTGTTATAATAATTTGTGGATAAATCTGCCAGTATCTTCAATGCCTGGAAAAAATATATAGATAGCGGTATTGAAGCAGGTGAAGTCGTGGGCCAGGTTATTATGGATTCCTGGACAAGATGCCGTAAAATAGGAATTGATCCTTATAAGAGTAAGATTAAATTAGAGCCGGATGATGCCCTTAAAGTAAAAAAGGAATCCAGCCGTATATTCATAGATATAATCGCTCCTTATATAAATGGACTTAAGGCCAATGCGCCGGATATGGATGTTCTGATAGGTCTTTTTGACTGCGAAGGGAAGCTAATATATATAGATGGAGATAAAAGGGTCTTAGAGGCAGCCACGGCCTTAGGGATTAAGGATGGTGCGGATCTCTCCGAGGAATCAGCAGGGACCAATGCCATAGCCATAGCGATGAAGCGGAATGGGCCAGTAATGGTTTTGGGGTACGAACATTTTTGCAGGGATTTACATATTTTTAACACGGCATCAACTCCAATATTTAATACTGAAGGAGGCGTAGACATCATCCTCGGGCTGATAGCTTTAAGAATAGCCAGCAACATGTCTTATTTAATGACTACGCTTACCAGTACTGCCTTCTTTATGCAAAGGGCGATGAGATTGGGAAGGATTTCACCCACGCTGGAGGGCTATTCCCGGCTCATCAAAGAAATTTTTGAAGAGTCGAAGGATGCGGTATTTGTAATAACAAAGGGCGGATACATTAAACATATGAACCCTGAAGCCATTAAGATGCTCGCTGTTGATAATTACATACAACTCAAAGAATCTTTTGAGAGCCTTCTCAAGATAAATCCTTCTTTAGTTAAGTTATTACAAGAAGACAGAGAGATACCTGAGGAAATACCTGTTAGCATCAGTACCCCTGCTTACTCTTTTAAGGCTATCGCCTACCTTAAGTTACTCTTTTCCAAGAAAAACGAGCCTATAGGTGCGGTAATAAAGTTTCGCAAGGTCAGCAGTAAAGAGAGATTTATAAAAAAGGCAGCCCAGGTTAAATATAGAGTTGAGGATATAATAGGAGAAAGCCCTTCTATGAAGAAGGCCATTGCCATGGTTAAAAAAGCAGCAGAGACCTCAAGCAATGTGCTGATTGAGGGCGAAAGTGGGACAGGCAAAGAGATGTTTGCTCAGGCCATACATAATGCCAGCGACAGGACAGACCAGCCTTTTGTAGTGGTAGATTGTGCGTCTATACCAAAAGAACTTATTGAGAGCGAATTATTTGGCTATGAAGCAGGGTCCTTTACCGGTGCAAAGAAAGAAGGGGAAGAGGGGAAATTTGAGGCTGCCAATGGAGGCACCATATTGTTAGATGAAATAGGGGATATGCCTTATGAGTTCCAGTCAAGGCTCTTACGCGTGCTGGAGAATAGAACTGTCACCCGTATTGGTAGTAATAAAGAGATCTTAATAGATATAAGGGTTATTGCCAATACGAGCAAGAAACTTATGGAAATGGTAGAAAAAAAAGAATTTCGGGATGACCTCTATTATCGATTAAGCGTTATCCAGATAAAGATCCCCTCTCTTAGAGAGCGGCCGGAAGATATTTTTCTCCTCATGGACCATTTTATTTCTTATTTTAATGAAACAATGGGGATGAAGGTAAAAGGGATTGAACCCTCACTCAAGGAACGTCTTCTTCTCTGCGATTGGCCAGGTAATGCCCGGGAAATAAGAAATATGATCGAACATGCCGTTGGGTTTGGGGTAGAAGAGGAAGGACTTATTTCCTGGCAGCATCTTTCCGATGACCTGCGGGAAAGCCTGCTCTACAAGACTCCTAAGGCAGGTGAGGTGAAGAAAGAAGATTTTTTAGCGGAGGAAAAAGAAAAGGTATTAAATTCCCAGAAAGATATATATATCCGCGCTATAGAACTTTCAAAAGGGAATATGAGTAAGGCTGCTTCTATCTTAGGAGTTAGCCGCGCTACCCTTTATCGAAAACTTGCCCTTCTTGGGATAAAAAAGTAATATTGCGCTTCAATTGTCTCAATAATGATAAACTTGTATCATAATTGAGAATTTCTGTAATATGCTCCCTCATAATAATCACACACTTAATCAGTTCATAATTTTTCGCCGTTTTGTAACTCTTTAAACAGCAAGAAGTTACCAAGAATTTTAAATCTTTTTGTATATTGGCACATATCTTGCTATTTAGATAGTGATATCCTTAAAATGAAAAACAAATCCAATTTCTTTCGTTTGCTTATAATCTTCCTAAAGCCATACTGGAAGCTGGAAGTAGTGGCCTCCCTGTGCCTCATAGTTATGGCGCTTATGGCCCTGGCAATACCCTGGCTTATAAAGTTTGTAGTTGATGAGGTAATAATAGGTAAAAACTTTCAACTTTTAATCGTCATTTTATTAGGTATGGCATTAATATATGCCTTCCGGCAGATTTTCTTTTTTTTAAGTCATTATCTTGTCTATTACGTAGCAGGAAAAGCCATTTTTAACATACGAAATAAACTTTTCCGGCACCTTCAGTATCTTTCTATAAAATATTATGATAAGCGAAAAGTCGGTGAGATACTTACCCGGGTTATAAGTGATGTATCTGCTATTCAACAGCTCTTTATATCCGGGGTTGTAACCCTGGTTTTGCCTGCCTTCACCTTGTTAATGGCTCTTGCTATTATGATTTATATCAACTGGAAGATTACCTTAATAGCCATGTTTGTTTTGCCTATGTATGTCTGGTGTTTCTTCCACTATCGAAAAAGAATACAGGATGCCTCTTTTCTGGTGAGGGAGAAGATATCAGAGATGAGTGGTAAATTGAGTGAGGTCATATCAGGCGTAAGGGTGGTAAGATCATTTACCGCGGAAGGACATGAGTGCCACCAGTTTAGCTCGCATAACAACGGTCTCTTTAATCGTCAGTTCGGCTGTAATATGTTAGGGGTTTATCTATGGATGATCGCCGATGTCCTTGGGGGTGCAGGCACATGTATGATTCTCTACTTCGGGGCATATAGCGTGATAAGAGGATCAATGAGCTTAGGAGAGCTTATAGCATTCTTAAGCTATACAGGGATGCTTTACAGTCCTATTGTCCAACTTACCTCATTAAGTAATATCATTAACCAGGCCATAGCCGGGGTGAACAGGATCTTCGAGGTTCTGGACACAAAAGGAGAGGAGAAGAGGGTGCGGTCTGGTGTCAGCTTAAATGGAGTCAAAGGACGTATTCTTTTTGATCATGTATCATATAGTTATGACCGCAAGGTGCCGGCACTAAAGGATATCTCTTTTGAAGTCCTCCCCGGCGAGGTAGTTGCCTTGGTTGGTCCCAGTGGCTGCGGCAAGAGCACTTTGATAAATCTTCTCTTGCGGTTTTATGACCCTACTGGAGGCAAGATCTACTTAGATGGTTATGATGTCGCCCAGGTTGACCCGCGTTCTATACGGGAGACAACTGGAATAGTTCTCCAGGAGGTATTTCTCTTCAGCGGGAGCATTGAGGAGAATATTCGCTATGGCCATCGAGATGCTACCCGTGATGAAGTAATATCCGCAGCTAAGGCAGCTAATGCGCATGATTTCATTATGCGCCTGCCACAGGGTTATGCCAGGGAACTTCAGGAAAGAGGGGGAGGGTTATCCGTGGGTGAACGTCAGAGGATAGCTATAGCCCGGGCTATCCTGCGCGATCCTCGCATACTTATTTTTGATGAGGCGACCTCGGCCCTCGATTCTCGTTCGGAAAAGGTTGTGCAAGTTGCCTTAGAAAATGTATCGAAGGGGAGGACAACCTTTATCATCGCCCACCGGCTTTCCACAATAATACATGCTGATAAGATTGTAGTTATGGAGCAGGGCAGGATTCTGGAGATGGGAACGCATGAGCAGTTGTTCTCAATGGACAATCTTTATCGCGAACTATGTGAGGCTCAATCAATAAATGTATAGAAAAAAAGGGCATACAAAAAAGCCCGATATTAAAAAGATTCGCAAGCTTTTGCCATTATTTGGCATAGTCTCATGCCTGTTTATTGTTCTTACGAGCCTTTTGCTCTATATAGGAAAGATAGATAAGATGGTCCTCTGCCACAGCCTTTTTGAGCCCTATCCTAAGATAGAAGCAAAGGCTACTATCAAGGATACCGTGGTAGATAATATTTTAGTAGAGGTGGGAGAAAAGGTAAGAAAATGGCAGGCCCTTATGTGTTTGAAGGACCAGGAACAAATCTATGAAAGGATAGAACAATTAAAAGAAAGATTGAAACTGGCCAATATAGATCTTGAAAGGTTGAGGCGGCTCTCTGATAAAGGATATGTAGCTACAAGGGATAGAGAGGAGGCAGGGTTAAAGATTAAGATATTGGCCCAAGATTTGAAAGCCCTTCAGAAAAGGGTAAAGGCTCTGGTAATTGCTGCTCCTTCTACAGGCACGGTGGTGGGGATACTGGTCAAGGCAGGGGATCAAGTAGATATAGGACAAGAACTTGTGATTCTGGCTTGCTCTGAGGAAAGGGCTGTTCGGATATGGATTAAGGAAGAGGATAGCGCTGAAGTTAAGCTGGGTCAGAAGGTCAGGATCTACAGCCGGATATTTTACTACCGCAGGTACGGTGTTGCCCTGGGCAAGATCATGAAGATTGAGCCTTATCCGAACATAAAAGATGGGAAAAACTATGTAGAGGCAGTGGCGCAGATTACAGAATCTCCTTTTCCTATAAAAGTTGGCTCCCACGCAGAGGCCAGGATTATAATCAAGCGCTCTTCAATTTTAAAATTGTTGTTCAGGTTAGAGTGATGAAGATAATAATATTGATGTGTATGTTGAGCTTGAATATCGTTATAGATAATAAACTCAGCCTCGATGAGTGTATCAGGATTTCTTTAACCAATTCCGATGAAGTAAAGATTGGGAATGAAAAAGAAAGAGATGCCCGCGAAGGTGTGAATGAATATCGGGCGCCCTATTGGCCAAAGATATCCTTTACGTCTGAAGCCCTCCTTGAGGAAAGGATGGAATATTCCTATTCCAATAATATTAAGGCAAGATGGGCTGTTTTTGATAGCGGAAAAAGGTCCGTTGGTCTAAAAAAGGCAGAGCAGGACTATCTCTCCTCTCAATGGCAAGAAAAATTTATTTCTCAGGAAGTAATTTTTTCTACTGCCTCTGCTTATATTCAAATGGCGCGATGTGAGGAGATTTGTCTTTTATCTCAGGAAGTACTGGCTGAAGAGAAAAGACGCCTGAAGATAGTCGAGGCAAAAAGTGAGGAAGGGATTGTCCCCAAACTTGATGTAGTAACTATTGAGGCAGAGATACGTCAGGCGCAGATTTCCCTGTCAAAGGCGCGTTCCGACCTTAAAACAAGCAGGGTTTTACTTAATCATGCCATGGGCCTTGACATGGATAAGGTTATAGAAATAGAAGAGATAGACCCGCCTTGGTGGAATGCATTGATAGATAAATATATGGATATTAAAGACTGCTTTAATAAGGCATTCCTTAACCGGATAGATTATAAGATAGCCGCGTGTAAATTGGAGAGAGAGCAGGCGAATTTGAAAGAGGTAGGCGCAGAGGCCGGACCGAAAATATTTTTAGATGCCGGTTATTATCCTTCTTCTATTCAATCCACAGAAAAAAGCAGCAATTTCGTTAGCGGTCTAACCTTGGATATTCCTTTGTTTGAGGGCGGGTTACGGAAGGCGCAGATTGAAAGGGCAAAGGCCCAGGTGGAAATTGTTAAATTTGAAAGACAAAAATTAAAGAAGGAAATCTATAAAGAGATTGCCGGCACTTACGAGAAATTGAGAAATCTGCAGGAGGGACTACGACTGCAGGAGGAAAAACTTTCCCTTCTTTCAAAAAAGCTTGAGGCGCAAGAGAGTCTCTATAATGAAGGTATGACCGATATCAATAATCTCAATGATGCCAATCAGGACTATGTAAACTGTAGATTGAAATTAACCGAGCTAAAATGTGATATCCTGCTCAGCTTTTTACTCCTCTTAAGAGAGATTGGAGTCGTTGAGGTTATCCTTTAACTCTCTATCCTGCGAAAACATCTTGATTATATAGGAATTTATATAAAGTGGACTTAAGCTATCGGCCAAGGGCCGATTTGGCTTGACACCACTTTTTTATATTATTTTTATATTATTTTTCTTTTTGAAAATTTTCAATAATGTGCTATCATTTTACGTATGCTAGCCAAGGTATCCTCAGCTGCTACTTTTGGGATAGATGCGTATCTTGTTACCATAGAGGTAGATGCATCCAAGGGGCTGCCAACAGTAGTCATGGTGGGCTTACCAGAGGGAGCAGTAAGGGAGTCCAAAGACAGAGTAAGAACAGCTATACAGAACAGCGGATATGAGTTTCCCCTTCAGCGTATCACCGTTAATTTTGCTCCGGCAGATGTCCGCAAAGAAGGTTCTTCCTATGACCTCCCTGTTGCCCTGGGTATCTTAGCTACTCAGGGTTTCATTAAACAAGAAAAATTAAAGCAATTCGTTATCCTGGGAGAGCTCTCCTTAGACGGAGGCATCAGAAAAATCAATGGCGTCCTTCCTATAGCCCAGGCAGTCAGGCGCACTAAAAAGAGAGGTTTAATCATTCCCTGGGACAATGCTCCTGAGGCAGCTATTGTAAGTCAAATTGAAGTATATCCGGTAAGAAATCTCTTAGAAGTAATCCGTTTTCTAAATGAAGAAATAGAGATAGAGAGATTTACAATCGATGTAAAAGAGGTCTTCAGAGACGGCCAGGACTATGAAATAGATTTTGGTGATGTCAAGGGACAGGAGGAGGTAAAGAGGGCACTGGAGATAGCAGCTGCCGGAGGCCATAATATCATCATGCTCGGCCCTCCTGGGTCAGGCAAGAGCATGATGGCCAAGAGGCTTCCCACGATACTGCCATCCCTTACCGTGGAAGAGGCATTAGATACAACCAAGATCCACAGTGTAATGGGACTGCTTCCTCCAAAAAGGTCTCTCATTACAATCCGTCCTTTTCGCTCTCCTCACCATACTATATCAGATGTAGGGCTCATAGGAGGAAGCCAGGATCCCCGGCCAGGAGAAGTGAGCCTTGCCCATCGTGGCGTTCTTTTTCTGGATGAGCTGCCTGAATTCAGGCGCAATGCCTTAGAGGTGCTCCGCCAGCCGCTTGAGGATGGGGTGGTGACTATTTCCAGGGTCAGGCGTTCTGTTACTTTCCCGGCAAGTGTGATGCTGGTAGCTGCTATGAATCCCTGCCCGTGCGGATATTATGGACACAGAAAAAAGGAGTGCCGCTGCACCCCTCCGGAGATCCAGCGTTATGTCTCAAAGATATCAGGGCCCCTGGTTGATCGGATTGACCTGCATGTGGAGGTCCCGAGTCTGAGTTTCCATGATATGACAAGGGAAGATAGATCTGAAGATTCAAAAGATATTAAGGCAAGGGTTATGCGGGCAAGAGAGATACAGAGAGAAAGATTTAAGAAAGAAAAGATCTTTACAAATGCCCAGATGAACACAAGACAGATAAAAAGATATTGCCAGATTGATAAAGAAGGGAAAGAGCTTATTCGCATGGCTATGGAGGAGCTTGGGTTGAGCGCCCGTGCCCACCATAGGATTCTTAAAGTCAGCCGTACCATTAGCGACCTGGCAGGAGAAGATTCTATAAAACCGGAATATGTAGCTGAGGCCATCCAGTACCGCCGCTTAGACAGAAGATACCTTTATTAGAAATATATAACGCAATCAGTTAAATAATATGGTTAAAAGGCGGTTAAAGATATTAGTTTCACCCGCCGCATTTAAAGAATCTTTGAGTGCGTGGGAAGTATGCCGTGCTATAGAAAAGGGTATTTCCCGTGTTTTTCCTAATGCTACGATATACAAAGTCCCGCTAGCTGATGGAGGGCAGGGAACAGTAGATGCGTTGGTTAAAGCTACAGGCGGATATACAGCTAAAAAGTATGTAACAGGCCCTTTAGGTAGAAAGGTATTTGCAAGGTATGGGCTGTTGGGTAAAAAAACAGCTATAATAGAGATGTCTTCTGCTTCCGGACTTCATTTAGTTCCATTCAATAAAAGAAATCCACTTAATACTACTACTTTTGGCACGGGGGAATTAATCCGAGCCTGTTTAGATAAAAAGTGTAATCATATTATGATTGGATTAGGGGACAGCGCTACTAATGATGGAGGCGTGGGCATGGCCCAGGCGTTAGGGATTGAATTTAAAGACAAGCTTGATAGAAAAATCGGATGGGGCGGAAAGAATTTAAAAAAGATAGAATATATTGATATTAAACGCAAGGATGAAAGATTAAAAAAGGTAAAAGTTACTATTTTGTCTGATGTAAAAAATCCACTTTGTGGTTCGAGCGGGGCTGCCAGGGTCTTTTCACCACAGAAAGGAGCCAGTCCTGAAATTGTTTTGGAATTAGAAAAGGGGCTTAAACATTTTGCAAAACTCATAAAAAGAGAGTTGGGGATTGATATCAAAGGCAAAACCGGAGCTGGAGCCGCAGGGGGGTTAGGTGCCGGTTTAATGGCATTTCTAGGAGCCAGAGCAGTATCAGGCATTGATTTAGTCATTAAATTTACCCGGCTGGAAAATTATATAAAAAAAGTTGATTTAATTATTACCGGTGAAGGGAAACTGGATAAACAGACTATTTATGGTAAGGCCCCAATGGGCGTTGCAAAGATAGCTAAGAGATATGATTGTCCTGTAATAGGTATAGGAGGCATGCTCGGAGATGGATATAGCCTTCTATACCGACAAGGATTTACCTCCCTTTTTTCTATTGTTGAAGGGCCGATTACTGTTGCGCAGGCTATGAAAGACGCAGAGCAATTATTGGTTAATGCATCTGAACGCATTGCAAGACTTATTGCAAAATGAAAAAAAGGGAGCCGCGCTTTAATATTACGTCCAAGATAGCTGAGGGAGGGATGGCTGAGATATATCTTGTTTATGATAAAAAACGTTATGGGGAAGTCGCCATGAAGAAATTGCTGGAGCGGCATTGTCATAATCGCAAGATTATCAGAATGTTTTATCAGGAAGCCAGACTACTCTCCCGCCTCAATCATTCCAATATCTTGAAGGTCTATGAGGTTGGAAAGGATAATCAGCGTACGTTTGTATTAATGGAATACTTCAAAAGTTGTTCCTTAAAAGATGTGATTAAAAATACCCCCTTGTTTACCGTGTCTAAAGCTTTAGATGTTTTATACCAGGTTGGATTGGCCTTAGATTATATCCATAGCTGCGGGATTATCCATTTAGACGTAAAGCCGGCCAATATCCTGGTAGACGATGCTCTAAAAACTAAGCTTGCTGATTTTGGCCTGGCCTCAACATTTTTTCAAGGAAGATTTCGTTTCACCAGACGTGTGGGAGGGACCCCAAGTTATATGTCCCCTGAGCAGATTAATGGCCGGGCAGTAGATAGACGTTCGGATATATATTCCTTTGGAGTGATGGCCTATGAGATTGTGACAGGCAGACTCCCTTTTTCCGGAGACAATTTAAACGAGCTTTTGGCTAAACATGTCGGGAAGGTTTCTGCAAAGCCCCCTTCTGAATTTATTAGTGATATACCACAAGCTTTCGACGCAATAATATTAAAGTGCCTTGCAAAAGATAAAGATAGCCGCTATCAGGACATGTCGCATGTTCTGGCAGACATATCCCGTTTTAGATAAAAAATAAAATAATTAAAAAATAATTTGACTTTATTTGTAAAATGTGGTATATTTTATTAATTGTGCAGATGGCCGGAAAGGAGGGTAAGGAAATAATAAGGCCGCAGAGTAAAATTAGACAAATAAATCAGTGAATAAAAAGGAATGGGAATGAAAAAAGGAGTAAAGATGAAGTTAATAACCTTGATTTGCGCTTTAGCAGTAGCGTTATTTCTGACACCATCGCTTCATGCTGAAGTTCAAAATATAAAGGTTGGTGGAGACATCCAGGTCCATGCTGTCTCAGAGGAAGATATAGATCTAGATTCTTCTGCTTCTAGTTCAGGCGACACACCCAATGGCGGCGGTGATTATCTCACCAGCTATGTCCGCCTATATCTCTCGGCTGATCTAACTGACAATGTATCAGCCTTTATTCGTTTATTGAACGAAAGAGATTGGGGTGATGGAGTTACACTTGGTACTGCCGTACCTAATACTGGTGTAATTACTGCTACAGCACAGAGAGATGATCTAGAAATAGAGCTGGATCTTGCCTATGTGACATTTACAGATGTCCTGGGTTATCCATTAACCGTAACTGTAGGCCGTCAGGAGATCTTTATAGGTGAAGGATTCCTAATTGCCGATGGCGAAGCAAATACCTTAGGTGGCACGTATGAATATGACCTCAAGAAAGCATTTGATGCCATCACGGCTGCCATTGACCTTAGGCCCTTTACTTTAGCTCTTGTTGTGGCCAAGGCTGTCGAAGGGGTAACGCAAAATACAGACTGTGACCTTTACGGGATGAATCTAACTTACGATTATCTCGACCAGGCCACGTTTGATTTTGGCCTCTTTGCCACCAGTTATCATCCGGATTTGGTGACAAATGCCGGTACCGGCACAGTAAATGCCGCTGACGAAGACTGCTACACCGTTAGTGTCCGTGGTGAGGGAGAGCCTCTACCACAGCTTATCCCCGGACTTTTCCTTAAAGGCGAAGTCGCATATCAGTGGGGTGATAAGATCGAGTCAACAACAATCGCTGAGCGGGATGCTTGGGGTGGATATGGTGGCGCGGAGTATCTCTTCGATTTCTATATGGAACCCTACATTAAGACTTGTATGGTTATCCTGACCGGAGATGATATCCATGGTGATGATAACTATGAGAAGTTTGAGCCGCTCTTTAGTGGCGAGACTTATGGTCTTATTGCCAATGATCGGGATCTCCTCGGTCTTAATGCAGCTACCAGGTATTCACGCAGTGACCTAACTGGTGAAGCCATGACTAATATGCGTATCTTTTCTTTAGGCGGTGGACTTAGACCTACGGAGTCAACAAAGGTTGACTTAACCTGGTACAACTTTGATGTCCAGGATGAGTATGTCAACGCCAATGGGGATGGATTCGGTAATGAGTTAGATATCACATTTGATTATGACTATACCGAAGACGTACGGCTGGGTCTGACCATAGCCGTATTTAATCCCACTGGAGATGATCTGACCGTATCAGAGTCTACTATCCAGAGAAATGATACAGCTAGTCAGGTTGTAGGGTCTCTGAAAGTTAGCTTCTAACTAAAGAGCTAATAGCAGGATACTCAAGAGCCCCAGGTTTTTTCCTGGGGCTCTTTTTTGATTTCGTTATTTGCATGCCTCTGTGGCGGAATTGGTATACGCAACAGGTTGAGGGCCTGTGGCACTTGTGCCATCCCAGTTCAACTCTGGGCAGGGGCACCATTTTTTTATGAGCCGCACTATCGGTATTATTGGTCTGCCTAATGTGGGGAAATCCACAATCTTTAACACCCTCACCGATGGCCATGCCCATTCTTCAAATTATCCTTTCTGTACCATTGAACCGAATATCGGTATAGTTCCTGTACCGGATGAAAGACTGGTGAAATTAAATCATCTTATCAAACCCAAAGAGGTAACACCTGCAGCTATTAAATTTATGGACCTTGCAGGGCTCATTAAAGGCTCGAGCCATGGGGAAGGCCTGGGCAACAGGTTCCTGGCCTCTGCAAGGGAGTGTGATGCGCTTTTACATGTAGTCAGGTGTTTTGAAGATAAAGAGATAACCCATGTAGAAAAAGACTTAAATCCCGGGAGGGATATAGATATTATTAATATAGAATTGTGTCTGTCTGACCTTGAAATGGCGGAGAAGAGATTAGAAAAGGTTTCCAAACTTGCGAAGACCGGGGATAAAGATGCCTCTTGTGAGGTCCGGGTTCTGGAAGATGTTAGAGAGGCTTTAAAAAGGGGAGAGATGATAAAGACGAAAGAACTTTCTCTGCCCCTCCTTACGCTTAAACCAATAATCTATCTGGCGAATACAGGGGAAAAAGATCTTGATAGGTCTAAAGAACTGATAGAGAAAATTAACGCAAAGGTTTCTCCGGGGAATTCGGTAGTTATTAAGGTGGCCGGTAAATTAGAAAATGAATTGAAGCGCCTGTCAAAAGAGGAAGGTAATGAATTTCGTGAAGCCTGGGCAGGTGAAAAGGAGACACCATTACACAGGCTGGTGCAGGGATGTTATGAGGCATTGAATCTCATTACCTTCTACACTATTGCGCGGGAGAAGCTCTCTGCATGGCCGCTTAATAAAGGAGAGGAAATGCTCCGCGCAGCCGGGAAAGTCCATAGTGATATGCAGGATGGATTCATCAAGGCTGAAGTAATAAATTTTAAAGAATTTATAGAGACAGGCTCGTATAATTTGGCCAGGGAAAAAGGATATCTTAAAATTGTAGGGAGAGACTATGCTGTTCAGGACGGAGATATAGTCTATGTCCATTTTTCTAAAAGGGTATAAAAATTTAATTAAATTTTAGTTGCCAAAGATTTGACTATATGCTATACTGAAAAACATTATGATAAGAAATTACGAAGTGGTTTTTATTTTTGCCCCGACGCTTAAGGAAGAAGAGCAGGAAAAGCATTTTCAACAGATTGCTAATTCTATTACTTCGCGCAAAGGAGAGATAGTAAAGCAGGAGCCCCTCGGGAAAAAACAGCTCGCCTATCCTATCCGTAAAAACCGGGAAGGTAATTATTATATTTTAAATTTCAGGGCCCCTTCCGAAATAATTTCTGCTATAAAAGATGAGTATAGACTTATCCCGCAGCTTTTACGATTTATGATTGTTACAAAGGAGGCTGAACGTGGCAAGTCTGAATAAAATTTTTCTTATAGGGAATATGACCCGGGATCCGGAATTGCGTTACGCCACCAGCGGCACTGCTGTGTGTAATTTTTCTCTGGCTGTCAATAGATTTTATACGGGATCTGACGGAGAAAAAAAACAGGATACCTGTTTCGTAAGGGTAGTTACATGGGCCAAACAGGCTGAGGCCTGCAGCCGTTACCTCAGCAAAGGTAAGCCGGTTTTTGTTGAGGGGAGACTTTCCAGCCGGTCATGGACAGGGGCTGATGGTGAGAAAAAGACAAGGATAGAGGTGGTAGCTGATCGGGTTCAATTTCTTG
>JADHWT010000022.1 GCA_016783345.1 Candidatus Omnitrophota bacterium
AGGTGGCAGGTAAAAGAAAGCCCTGAGGCCATGATTGATTTTTACGAGCAGCTTGATCCATATGAGTATATAGTTGTCTATGCAGTGTGTTATGTCATAAGTGACGAAACCAAAGATGCCCTAATAAAACTGGGGAGTGATGATGGATATAAATTATGGGTAAACCATGAACTTATCGGATGGGACCATATACATCGTGGTTCTGCTCCTGACCAAAATAGTCACCAGGTTAAACTAAAAAAAGGGGGGAATATAATCCTTATTAAAATTGACCAAGATTTTGGTGGTATTAATTTTTATCTAAGATTAACTGATTTAAAAGGCAAACCACTTTCTGGAATAAAAGCAGTTGTCAAGCCCTAACCTAGCAGAACTAGAAATAGTACCCTATATTTGTTGATCGATTTTTAAGTTTAAGAAAGCCTCAAAATAGGAGGGAGTATTTTTTACTATTGGAGTTTTCCTTCTTTTTCCCATCTCCGCAATATTTGTATCACGTAGCCGATATTTCTCTTGGGATTCTGTTGGGATAATTTGGTGGAAGGAGCTCCCTTTGCTGACGATTATTTCTCTGTTGCTACGAATAATAAATATGATATAATTTGATAGGTGTAAAATGTTTGTATGTTTTTCTAAACTTCTCAATGAACCTGTTATGGATAAGGACAGGGAGCTTCTGGGTAAACTCTATGAGATTATCACTGTCCCAACCGAGGTCTATCCGAAGCTGTGGGCAATGGTTGTTGTGCGCGGGATATTTAAAAAGAGATATGCTACTATCCCCTGGGATAATGTCAGGGAGAGAGATAAAAAAGGAATTTATCTAAAGTGTAAAAAGAGGGCCCTTAATTTTCAGGATACAATTGACTATCAGGACAAATTAGCTTTGCGCCGCGATATCCTGGACCAGCAGGTTATTGATACGTATAATTACAATGTCATCCGTGTAAATGACATACATCTGCTAGAGGTCAATCAGGACCTTATGCTGGCGCACGTAGATATCGGGGTGAAGGGACTAATGCGGCGTCTTGGATTGGAAAAAATAGTAGGGAAGGCGCAGGATAGACTTGTCCCATGGAAATTTATTCAGCCGCTCTCTATCAATCCGGTGAGTAAGACAATAAAGATAAATATACCGCAAAAGAATTTTAGAAGTATCCCCCCGGCTGAGCTCAGCGATATTATGATGGACCTGGATCCCAAACAGAAGATTGGTCTTTTTAAAACTCTTGATCTTGATACGCGTATCCGGATTTTTGGCCGTCTTGATTTTAAGACTCAGAGAGAGATAGCCGAAGAGATTGGTCCAAAGGATTCGGCAGAAATCCTCAAAGAGATACCTGACGATGAGGCCACGGATTTTTTAGAGAGAATGCCCCGCCATAGGGTGGATTTTATTTTAGAGAAGATGGAAACAAAGGAGGTCAAAAAGCTCTCCCGCTTACTTGGATATGCCAGTGATTCAGCCGGCGGTCTTATGACTACAGATTACATTGCAATAGATAAGAATACAATTGTAGAGGCGGCTCTAAATATAATTAAAGAAGCGGCCTTTCCGGTAGAGACTTTTCAATATGTATATATAACCGGCGAGAACAAAAAATTTGTCGGGCTTACCAATATAAGGAGGCTTATAAGCGCATCTCCCGATGAAGTGATTTCTTCTACCACATTTCCAAACATTCCTTATGTGCATCTGGAAGATGGGGTGCAAGAGGTAGCCTATCTTATGGAAAAATATAAGTGCCAGACCCTGCCGGTTGTAAACGAAGGACATATCTTGCAGGGGATTATTACAATTGATGATATCTTGAGTCAGGTAATTGCCATTGCCTGGCGCAAGACCAGAAGAAAGGTCCCGCGGACTTTGTAGGTATCAGTTGATGGTTAAAAAAGGCGTTTGGCCGAGAATATTGCTTTTTCTCGCCCTGATGGGGCCGGGGATTATTACTGCTAATGTGGATAATGACGCAGGCGGTATTGCAACATATTCAATCTGCGGCGCCAATTACGGCTATAAGATGCTATGGGTATTTGTGCCGATACTGATAACCCTTATTATTATTCAGGAGATGTGCAGCCGTATGGCTGTTGTTACAGGTAAAGGACTTGCAGATTTAATCAGAGAGGAATTCGGCGTCAGGATTGCTTTTTATGCTATGGTTGTCCTTGTCCTGGCAAATATTGCTAACACTATGGCCAATTTTGCAGGTATAGCTGCGGCAGGAGAGCTTCTTGGTATAGGAAAATATTTTCTTGTTCCTGTAGTAGCAATACTTATCTGGTGGATGGTAGTAAAAGGGACATATAAATCTGTGGAGAAGATTTTCCTTGTGGCCTGCCTTTTCTACGTTGCATATATTATCTCCGGCTTTTTGGCAAGGCCTGCGTGGGACGAGGTCTTTTCTAATTTTACAAGACCGTCATTTCACCTGGGGCAGAAGGATTTTGTCTTTATGTTCATAGGACTTGTAGGCACAACCATTGCCCCCTGGATGCAGTTCTATCAGCAGGCTGCTGTGGTGGAGAAAGGTATAAAGATTGAAAATTATAATTATAATAAATTAGATGTGATTATTGGAAGCTTTATGGTCAATATCGTTGCATTTTTTATTGTAGTTGTCTGCGCCGCTACTTTATTTAAGGCGGGGATAAGAGTTGATTCGGCAAAAGACGCGGCCCTGGCACTGGCGCCTTTTGTCGGCAGATATTGTTATCTCCTTTTTGCCTTTGGCCTCCTCAATGCCTCTATCTTTGCCGCCTCCATACTCCCCATATCAACGGCATATTCTGTGTGCGAAGGTATGGGGTGGGAGCTCGGTGTAGATAAGAGATTTAGAGAGGCCCCGCATTTTTATTTTTTGTATACCTTTGTCCTGGCAATAGGCGCAGTCATTATCCTTTTGCCGAGGATACCTCTTATTCCTGTTATGTATTTCTCGCAGGTTGCCAATGGGATACTCCTGCCTTTTGTCCTCATCTTTATGGTTAAGCTTATAAATAATAAAAGGCTTATGGGGAAATACACAAATTCCGGGTTTTATAATATATTGATATATATCGTTATTGGGAGTCTTATCTCATTGTCTCTTATAGGGATTTTTGTGTGAAAACTCTAAATACTACTAAAGGTCACCGCCAGCGGATGAAGGAAAAATATAAGAAGGGTGGATTTAATGGGTGGCTTGGTTATGAGATACTGGAATTTGCCCTTTTTTATTGCATCCCGAGGATAGATACAAAACCTCTTGCAAAGAAGCTGCTTAAGAAATTCAAGACAGTAAGGGGGGTTTTAGACGCTGATAGGAAAGAGCTGGAGGAGATAGATGGTGTGTCTGAACATTTAAAGGTATTTCTTAATTTTTTAAGGAATATAGCGGTGAGGTACATGGAAGATGGACTTTATAAGAAGAATTTACTCTCTTCTCCCGACCTTGTCTTTAACTATCTGAATGCCTCAGTAGGTAGTTCTAAGGATGAAGAGTTTAAGGCAATATTCTTAGATAGCAGAAACAGATTACTTGCCGTTGAGACGATACAGAAGGGGACAGTTAATAAATCAGCAGTCTATCCGAGGAAGATAGTGGAACGCGCGCTGTATAATCATGCAGTCGGGGTTATTGTGGCTCACAATCATCCGGGAGGTGGACTCAGGCCCTCAGCAGATGACTATAGTGTAACAAAGGCATTAACCAACGCTCTTAAGACCGTGGATATCAGTTTGCTGGACCATATTATAATCGGCAGCGATGGGTATTTTAGTTTCAGGGAAAAGGGGGAGATCGGGTTATGAATTTTGATGCTGTTATTTTTGACCTGGATGGTGTTGTTACCAAGACGGCCCTTGTCCATGCCCGGGCCTGGAAAATGGCCTTTGACGAATATCTGCGCATGAGAGAAAAAAGGGATGGTGAGCAATTCCGCGAATTTACGCATGATGGCGACTACCTGCCGTTTGTGGACGGTAAGCCCAGGTATGAGGGGGTAAAGAGTTTTTTAGAGTCACGTAAAATTGATATTCCATTCGGTGATCCATCTGATACGCCTGATAAAGAGACTGTTTGCGGTATTGGAAACAGGAAAAATTCGATGTTTAATAAGGCCCTCAAAGAGCAGGGCGCTGAAATTTATGAATCAACTATTAAGCTTATAAAAGACCTAAAGGCTGCCAATATCCATGTGGGTGTTGCCTCGTCTTCAAAGAATTGCGGGGCTATACTTCAGTCCGCAAACCTTGCAGATCTCTTTGAGACAAATGTCGACGGCCTGGTTTCTGTGGAGCTCAAACTTAAAGGTAAGCCGGAAGGCGATATCTTTGTCCATGCAGCGCGGAATGTGGGAGCAGTCCCTGCGAGGTCTGTCGTAGTTGAAGATGCTACCTCAGGTGTCCAGGCAGGAAGAAATGGCGGTTTTGGCCTGGTGATAGGCGTTGCAAGAGAAGGTAATGAGGCCGAGCTTCTTAAAAACGGCGCGGATATTGTGGTCAAGGACCTCTCTGAAATAGATATTGAGAAGATCGAAAAATGGTTTCACAAAAAACCTCTACCGTTGCTTCAGGCTTCTGATACTTCGGCAGGGATAAGTATTTTTAGCAAAAAGAAACTTGTATTCTTTCTCGATTATGACGGGACACTCACTCCGATTGTGGAGCGTCCGGAACTGGCGGTTATGGCGCAGGATATGAGAGACGTTGTAACAAGGCTTTCAGAGAAACATACCATAGCTATTGTAAGCGGCAGAATGAGGGAGGACGTAGAAAATCTTGTAAAAATTAAAGGGCTTTTTTACGTCGGGAGCCACGGATTTGATATCAAGGGGCCGGAATTTTCAATGGTAGAACCCAGGGTCAAGGAAGTCATACCTCTTATTTCGCAGGTAATCAGCGAATTAAAAAAAGAGATTGGTAATATACCGGGTGCCTTAATTGAGGAGAAGAAATTTAGCGTGGCTGCTCACTACCGCCTTGTAGATGAGAAGAAGTATCTCCCGCGGATTAAAGAAGTGGTTGATAATATTGTTAAACGTCATCCCACACTCCGCGTGATGAGCGGGAAAAAGGTATTCGAGATTATGCCGGATATTGATTGGGATAAGGGGAAGGCCATAAGGTGGATTGTGGAGACCCTTAAGTTTTCATGGGAGGAGGACTCTGTAATATATATAGGTGATGACGTCACGGACGAATACGCATTCAGAGCAGTCCGCACAAGAGGAACAGGTATTCTGGTTTCCGACCCGCTCAGAGAATCAGCAGCAGATTTTCACCTGTCCTCACCGGATGAGGTAAAAAAGTTATTTGAAAAAATTAACTTGATTATATAGGAACTTATAGAAAGTGGACTTAAGCTATCGACCACCCTTAGAGATTGCGAAGCAATCTCAAGGACTTGGTCCCGGGAATTCTTCGAATTCCTCGGGGAAGGCCGATTTTGCCTGGCAACAAGTTTATAAACGGTTTAAACCCGCGCGGGAAGGGTTGAGGGAGGCCATGTGTACACTTGGTAACGGCTATTTCGCAACCAGGGGGGCTGCAGCCGAAGCCACTGCATCAAGGGTCCATTATCCCGGAACATATATGGCCGGGGTCTATAATAAATTAAATACCCGTATTGCAGGCAGGATAATAGTAAACGAGGACCTTGTAAACTGTCCTAACTGGTTGTTTTTGACCTTCAAGATCGGGAATGGTGACTGGATTGCTCTATCGACGGACAATGTCCTTTCCTGTTATCAGGAGCTTGATATGCAGAGGGGGCTCCTTAGCAGGAAAATTCGTTTTAAGGACCTCAAAGGACAGAGGACCACGATCAACACAGAGAGGATCGTCCACATGGCAGCTCCTCATCGGGCTGCTATCAAATATACGATTATACCTGAAAACTATGAAGGATGGATTACAATAAGGTCAGGGCTTGATGGGACAGTTCAGAATACCGGGGTGGCGCGCTACAGGCAGTTAAATTCAAGACACCTCAGGCCCGTTTCCGTCGGTAATTTTAACAAGAACGGTATATCCCTTTTAGTTAAAACCAGCCAGTCAAAGATATCTATCTCCCAGGCAGCTAAGGTGCGAATATTTACAGGAAATAAGGAACTAAAACCCAGGGGTAAGATTATTAAAAAAGGGAAGAAGGCAATCTTTCAGGAATTTAAAATATTCGTTCATAAGCGAAAGCGTTATGATATAGAAAAGATTGTCTCTATCTATACTTCAAAAGATAAAGGTGTTTCGCAGGGCAGGGGGATGGCTTCGCTTACCAGGGCTGTCAGATCCGTAAAAAAATCACACCGGTTTGACAAACTACTTAAGCCGCATATACGTGTCTGGGATGCGTTATGGAAGAAGTTTGATATAAAGATTCAGGGCGAACCCTTTTCACAGAAGGTATTAAGACTTCATATTTTTCATCTCCTTCAAACTGCTTCGTTTCATAACAGGATGATTGACGCTGCGCTTCCTGCAAGGGGATTACACGGAGAGGCCTACCGCGGCCATATTTTTTGGGATGAGATCTATGTGATGCCGTTTTTCAATCTCCATACTCCGGAGACAGCAAAGGCGTTGCTTTTATATAGATACAGGCGTCTGGCAAAGGCCAGGGAAAATGCCGCGAAAAACGGGTATAAAGGCGCAATGTTCCCCTGGCAGAGCGGTTCTACTGGTGAGGAAGAGACACAGGTAGTGCACCTCAATCCCATGTCAGGCAAATGGGGCCCGGATTACAGCTGTATCCAGAGACATATCTCATTTGCCATTGCCTATAACATGTGGCAGTACTGGAAAACTACGGGAGACCTCAATTTTCTCAATCACTACGCTGCGGAGATAATATTATCTATTGCGCAGTTCGGGGCAAGCATTACAGGATACAACCGCCGGTCTAAGAGGTATCATACAGATGGGCTTATGGGACCGGATGAATTCCACGAAAGACTGCCAGGGTCATCAAAAGCCGGATTTAAGGACAATGCCTATACAAATTTATTGATAGTCTGGACCCTTCTTAAGGCGCTGGAAATCCTGGATATCGTACCCGAGCGCCATAAGATACGGCTTTGTAAAAAACTTAAATTAAATAAAGAAGAGCTGAGTAAGTGGGAGGATATCACCCGGAAGATGAATATCATTATAAATAAGGATGGTATCATCAGTCAGTTCGACGGATATTTTGGATTAAAAGAATTAGACTGGAAGGCATACAAGGCAAAATACGATAAGATCGGTAGGCTCGACAGGATCCTGAAGGCCGAGGGGAAATCGCCTAATGAGTATAAGGTTGCAAAGCAGGCCGATGCCCTTATGATATTCTATCTCTTACCCCTGTCTGAAATAAAGGCATTGTTTCACAAACTCGGATATAAATTTAACAAGCATATCTTAAAAAAGAATTATGATTATTATGTTCACAGGACATCACATGGCTCAACCTTAAGCGAAGTTGTCCATTGTTATATAGCCCATCTCATCGGCAGACACAGGGATGCCTGGCAGTGGTTTTTGAATATCCTTAAATCTGATATCCATGATACCCAGGGGGGGACTACTCCGGAAGGTATCCATGCCGGCGTAATGGGGGCATCGATTAATATTGCTATGAAGGCCTTTGCCGGAATAGAAATATTTGATGACCGGATCGGGATTAAGCCGGATTTACCTAAAAGCTGGAAAAGTATTAAATTGAAGTTTCTTTATAAAGGAAACTGGATATCTCTATCTATGACAAATCGGCAGGTTACAATCTTTATCAAGGGACCGGAATCAAAGAAATGTATGATACCTTTTGAAATCTACGGCAAACCCCATCGCTTTGTTTTTGGGAAAATATATAAGATAAGCAATAAGACCAAGGAGGAAAATTAAAAATGGCACGGGAGAGAATCTTGATAGTTGACGGTGATGTTTTCTGGCTGCAGATGCTCACAGCCAGATTAGAAGCAATGGATTACCTGGTAGATTGCGCGCGCACCGGGGTCCAGGCCCTGAAAATCCTTAAAGGCACCTGGGTTGATTTAGTTGTCTCAGCAGTTGTCCTGCCGGGGGGGATAAGCGGTTTCCATCTGTTTAAAGAAATAAAAAAGAAGAAGAAATTTTCTAAAATACCGATTATTATGCAGTCCAGTAGACCCGGTATGAAGGGATTTTTTGAGAAGATAGGGGTTGAGGCATTTTTCATTAAACCCTATCCTGTGAATAAATTTTTAAAGAAGGTAAAGGATGTTTTGGAGGAGTAAAGATGAAAGGAGGCCGATATGGCAAAGAAAACAAATTCTAAAATAAAGAATCTGGTAAAGAAACTCCGATTAATTAAGGCAAAAGATATTATGACAAAACAGGTTATTACGACAACAGAGAATACATCCCTGGCTGAGGTTGCAGAGCTTATGACTAAAATGAGAATAAGCGGCATGCCTGTAGTAGGGAAGAAAGGCAAGGTCGTGGGACTCATTACCATGAAAGACCTCTTCATCGTGATGGACATGATAAAATTCGGTGATGCCGTGGAAGAAGGTCTTAAGGCAATTGCCAACCCCACTGTAAAATTTGCCATGTCAACAGAGATTATCAAGGCAAAGGAAAATATGACATTGGATGAGGTCATTAATTTAGTGAGATCCAGGAATGTACACACTCTTCCTGTGTTTAAAGGTGATAAGATGGTAGGAATAATCGGAAGGCGCGATGTATTCAAGAATTTTTATGCTGTGGTGAAAGGCCGGTAATTATAGGAGGATTTAAAAAATGAGTGGTCTTTTTGGAGTAGTATCGAAAGGAGATTGTACGAAGACCTTGTTCAACGGGACGGATTATCATTCGCACCTGGGAACCGAATTCGGGGGAATGGCGGTTTTGGACGCCTCCGGCAGTCAATTCAATCGTCAGATACATAATATAAGCCAGAGCCAGTTTAAATCAAAATTTTATGAAGATTACAAGCATATGGAAGGGAACAAGGGCATCGGGGTCATCAGTGATTCTGACGAACAGCCTATTTATTTAAATTCCAAATTTGGACCGTTCTGCATAGTCACTGCCGGGCTTATCGAAAATAAAGAAAAATTGACCGCTTCCCTTTTAAAGAAAGGAATCTCGTTTAGTGAAGTAAGCGTGGGAGGGGTCAATGTCCCGGAACTCATAGCCAAATTAATAGGTCAGGGGAGTGATTTAATAAACGGCATAGAAAAGATGTTCGATGCGATAGACGGTTCCTGTTCGCTGTTACTTCTGAATAAGGACGGAATCTATGCTGCCCGCGACAGATATGGATACACCCCCCTTGTAGTTGGAAAGAAAGAAGACTCCTGGGCTGTGACTTCCGAGAGTAGTGCCTTTCCTAATCTTGGTTTTGAAATTATAAAATATCTTGAGCCGGGAGAGATAGTCCTCATAAATGAAAACACCATGGTCGATAAAAAGCATGGTGGGAAAATAAATCAGATTTGTACGTTTTTCTGGATATACACGAGTTTTCCTGCCTCAAGCCATGAAGGGATAAACGTAGAGGTGGTGAGAGAGAGGTGCGGAAGAGCCCTGGCGAAAAAAGATAAGGATATAAAATTAGATATAGTTTCAGGGGTGCCTGATTCAGGGACTGCCCACGCTATAGGATATGCCATGGAATCAGGGAAACCCTACAGGAGGCCTCTTGTTAAATATACCCCTGGTTACGGCAGGAGTTATACCCCGTCTTCACAGAAGGCGCGCGATATAATAGCCAAGATGAAACTTATTCCTATTAGAGAAATTATAAAGGGTAACAGAATTGTAGTATGTGACGATTCAATAGTGAGGGGAACACAGCTTAAGAATTTTACCGTGAAGAAACTCTGGGATTGCGGAGCAAAGGAGGTGCATGCCAGGCCTGCGTGTCCGCCTTTAATGTTTCCATGCAGGTTCTGCCTTTCCACGCGCACTATAGACGAGCTAGCTGCGCGCAGGGCTATCAGGGCCCTGGAAGGCAAAGACATAGAAGATGTTTCAGAGTATTTAGACTCGAATTCTGAAAAATACAAAAAGATGGTAGAGTGGATTGCCCGCGATTTAGAGGTTACCACCTTGAGATACCAGACCATTGATGATATGGTGAAGGCCGTGGGTCTCCCTAAAGAGAAACTCTGTCTCTACTGCTGGAATGGCACCTGCCCGTCAAAAAGAGGGAAATGAAAAAAATATTTATTGTCATTGTAGTAGTCCTGGCATTATTAGCCGCGTTTGTCTTGGCCAGGAATATGATAGCTAAGATTGTCGTATCAGTTGGGGTTAAATCTATTACAGGTTTAGGATTAAATATAAATACCATGAATGTGGGTATACCGAATACTGTAATTGATATTGAGGGAATGAAGTTATTGAATCCCCCTGATTTTAAAGACACAATAATGGCGGATATGCCGGAGATATACGTGAATTATGATTTGCGCGCATTTTTAAAGAAGAATGTGCATCTAAAAGAATTAAAAATAGATTTAAAGGAATTTGTTGTTGTAAAAAATGAGGGAGGTAAGCTTAATCTCGATTCATTGAAAGCAGTGCAGGCCAAAGCAGAAGAAAAAGCGTCTCAAGAAAAAAAGGAGAAGGCCCAGCATCCCGGATTTAAAATAGATGTCTTGCAGTTAAAGATAGGCAAGGTTATATTCAAGGACTATTCGCAGGGTTCTCCTCCAAAAATCACGACGTTTGATGTAGATATTAATGAGCAGTATGAGAATATCACTGACCCGGAGGCCCTGGCTAAGTTGATTGTAGTAAAGGCGCTTATAAATACCACCATCGCCAAGCTAACTAATTTTAATTTAGTCTCATTAACAAAAGATGTCAGCGATATCTTAAACGGAGCAGTTTTGAAATCTAAAAAGGCTGTTCAAAAGGCCCTGGATATCGGGAAAGATATAGGGAAAAAGACTAAAGATACCGTAGAAGGAACAGTTAAGGACGCTGCAGGTCTAATAAAGAAGGTTTTACCTCTAAAATCTCCCCCTTGATTGTACAAGAAAATATAGAAAGTGGACTTAAGCTATTGGCCAAAGGCCAATTTTGCTTGAACAAGATAATTATATTCGGTATATCTCTTTTATTATCAATATCTATCCCTTCAAATTTAGATGCCGGCGATGATACATTCAAGACAGGATACGTGTGCATGGATTTAAAGGGGAATGAGAGGTGGAGCGCTGTTGCAGAGATATTTTCCTGCGCGGATAAAGGTCCTGATATCTATAAACTCGTAGAAAAAGTAAAAGGTTATTACAGCGGTTTTAAAGGTGAAATATCCTGGGTAGAGACATTGGAATTCGAAAGCAACAAAGTCACGGTAAGGCCCCTTAAAACAAACAAAAAGATATTTGATGAATATGGGAAGGTAATTGCTCTCGAGTATCAGGAATTTGATTTTATAAATAAAGTGGCAAGCTATTACTATGAATATTTGCCTGCAAAAAGAAAGATAGAAAAGACATTTAAGTTTAAAGATGATATAGTGACCAGGCTTATATTGGGTTTATACGTCCAGAAATTTTTGGAAAACGGAGAAACCGAGAAGACGGTTGAGCTCGTAAGCAGTGAACCACAGCTTTACAAGGTAAATATAAGGATAACCGGCGAAGAAAAAATCGATATAAATGGACGTGAAAAAATAGCCTACAAATTGTGTTTAGACCCGGATATTGGTTTATTAAATATATTCAAATTTTTTATTTCTAAAACGTATGTCTGGCATTCATCTGTGCCTGACTTTGAGTGGTTGAAGTATAGAGGACTGGAAAACACTATTTCATCTCCAAATGTAGAGATAAGGACAAAGGATAAATTGTGAAAAAAGATATAATCCCGCAGAAGTTTCAATCCGAGTATAAAACCGAGCTGGGCAGGCTTTTTTATTTCCGAATAAACCTCTTTTGCTATATAGCGATCTTTGCATTCCTGCTGGAGGTAATACTTGCCCTCATCTTTTTTAGAAATCTCCTCAGCGCAAAGGATATGCCCGGTATTGTCGGAGGTATATTTTTTTCTTGCCTCCTGCTTGCTACCGGGAAGATTGCCAAATCAGTTTATTTCCAGAAAAGCAGGGCGCTGCTTTTTAGTTTCCTCCTTATACTTATAGCTATCCTTGCTGCAACAGCCCATCCGGACGTGATATATTTCATGGGGATTACGCTGATTTTACTGGCATTTTTTTCAAGTGTCCTCCTCCTGCCGTGGAGTTTTATTGAGGCACTAGTGATCGGCGTATTCATGCTGACTAATTTTATATGGATTTATCGTGTATCCGAGACCTTTGTAAACGGGGAAATCTTCGGGATAAATATTATCCTACTTGGCGTTGCCACGTTTATCGGAGCAATTGTGAAACGCAGTGAGGGGATATTAAGGAAGAAGGATTTTGCGTCACGAAAAGAGGTGCAGGGGAAAAATGCCATAATGGCAAAAGAACTGGAACTCGCAAGAAAGATTCATAAAAGCCTCATCCCCCAGTCTATTAAAAGCGATCTGGCGGATATAGCAGTAACACATCAACCCGTGTTCTATATGGGCGGTGATTACGCAAAGTTCCATTTTGTGGATAAAGATAATCTTTTGGTTGTTATAGCAGATGTTACCGGTCATGGCGTCTCATCCGCGCTTCTTGTAAACAGGGTGCATACTGAAATAGAACGATTGATTAGAGAAAATGCGATGCCGGGCTTAATCATGAAATCCCTTGATGAATTTATAAATAAAGATTTCGGGAAGATGGGGTATTATCTGACTGCCTTTTGCGGGCTTTTGGATTTCTCCAAACAAAAGTTAATATATTCAAACTATGCCCACCCGCCGCAGATATTGCTCCAGTCGAGAGATAATAACATTGTGCTTATGAAATCACATACGTTTTTTATGGGGATAGGTATGGATACAAGCGAGATATATCATAACGATATAAGTTTTGCAAAAGGCGATAGGCTTATCCTTTTTACAGACGGCATAATAGAGGCCAGGAATTTAGAGGGGGAGCAGTTTGAATATAAACGCCTTGAAGATTTTGCAAAGAATAATATCAGCCTAGATGTCGTGGAGTTTAATGATAAACTTGTAAAAGAGATCAACAAATTCCAATCAGATAAACAAAAAGACGACATCTTCCTTCTCACCATCCAGACAAAGTAGTGAAGGTCCTTTTAACCTTTGATACCCCTTCTTCTTTCTCTGGAGGGCATGACTTTCAAAAGGAATTTGAAGACCCTGACTGGGTCACTGAAAAGGACGTATATAAAGCGCTCCTTAAAAACGGCCACGAAGTCAGTCTCCTGGGGATCCATAAAGATATAACTATCCTTATAGAAGAAATAAAAGTGAATAGGCCGGATGTTGTCTTTAATCTTATAGAGACATTCAGGGACAAGGTGCATCTGGATAAAAATGTTGCGTGGCTCTTAGAAATGCTGCAGGTCCCTTATACCGGAGCGCCGCCAACCAGTCTCCTTATATGCAACAACAAGGCCTTGAGCAAGCAGATATTGAGTTTCCATAAAATAAGAATCCCTGATTTCTGCACATTCTATAGAAAGCATAAGGTCTGGCTCCCCAAACGCCTTACACCTCCTCTTATTGTAAAACCTTTATCTGATGAGGCCTCCAGGGGTATATCGCAGGCTTCTGTAGTGGATAATGAACAATTTTTAATTGAAAGGGTAAGATTTATTCACGAAAAGATGAACGCAGACGCTATTGTTGAGGAATATATAGATGGAAGAGAGATGTACCTCGGGGCATTAGGATCCAAAAAGATTACGGTCTTTCCCCCGATAGAGATGAAATTCGCTAATGTCCCTGAAGATGAGCCACGCGTTGCTACTTACAAGGCTAAATGGGATAAGGAATACCGCAAAAAGTGGGGTATAAAAAACGTCTTTACAGGCAGACTCGCCGGCGACACCGAAAAAAGAATCAAGGACATTTGTAAACGCGCTTACCGCGCACTGAATATACAGGGCTACGCGCGGTTTGATATAAGGGTAAGCTCAGATTCCCGTATCTATATCCTGGAGGCAAATGCCAATCCAGGCCTGGCCAAAGATGAAGACTTTGGCGTAGCCGCTGAAAAAGCCGGCATCCCCTATACTAAACTTATCCAGAAACTCCTCTCCCACGCCTTAAAAAGGGGACAGCGCCCTTTTTCAAAAAAATTCGGTAATAATATATGAAACATAAAATAATATTAGCGTCGGCATCAAAGAGACGATCAAAGATACTTAAAGAGTGCGGGATACCACACAGAGTCGTTGTAAGTAATGTCTTGGAAAAGATGGACCATAAAAGGGGCGCGAAGTTCAACGTCTTCTATAATGCCCGGGTCAAGGCCGAAAAGATAGCGGACAGGCCCCCAAGAGGATATAAGGAAGGTTTTGTTATCGGAGCTGATACCGTTGTTGTGGTAGGAAAACATCTCATCGGAAAACCAAAGACGAGAAAAGAGGCAAGGGCCCTTCTCAATGCATTTTCAGGAAAGACAATCGTGGTCTATACCGGCCTTTGCGTGATAGACGTAAAAAAACGAACCTCAGCAAGCGGGATCGACGTATCAAAGGTCCGCGTCAAAAGGCTTTCGCGTAAAAAAATAGATAAATTTGTAAAGATAGCCGGCCCTCACGATAAGGCAGGGGGTTTTTCAATAGAAGGCCCC
>JADHWT010000023.1 GCA_016783345.1 Candidatus Omnitrophota bacterium
AACTTTCGCGGGTTTATCGTTAGGCCCCATTACTTGTTTTAAGACAGTATGGGGCTTCCCTTTTTTGCTTTATATAAGTTTACTCCATTTAATAGTTCTGGACAAGGAAATTACTTTCTACAGAGTTATATATTTATAGATATTTTAATAGAGGAATTAGATATTGAAGAAATTAAATGAAGAGAATAAGATATAGTGTAAAAAGGGAAGGGGTATCATATATAGGGCCCTAACCACACATGTTGGCAATAATTTTATCTGCTATTGCGAGCGGTAGCGAAGCAATCTTTTCGAAAACATAGGACCGATTTTTTAATCGATAACATTTGGCTTTTAGAATTCTAAAAACAGCAAGGGACGATTATTTACTTGAATATAAAGTATATAAAGTGGACTTATGCTATCGGCCAAAGGCCGATTTTGCCTGCAAGAATAATGTAAAATTTCCTTTATAATTCCAAAAAATTTATGTAAAATAGAGTTATGAAATATATCTTCCTTGTTCCCGATGGGATGGCGGGGTATCCGCTTAAGGAGCTCGATGGAAAGACCCCGCTTATGGTTGCGCGTACCCCGTTTATGGATAAAATAGCCCGGAGGGGATTGGTGGGCAGGGCAAGGACTATTCCCGAGGGCCTGAAGCCGGGGAGCGATGTTGCAAACCTTTCGCTTCTCGGGTATAATCCACGTGAGTTTTATTCCGGCAGGGCGCCGCTGGAGGCAGCAAATATCGGTGTTAAACTTGCGTCTGATGAAGTAGCATTCCGGTGTAATTTCATCACAGAGGAGAATGGCCGAGTTTTAGACTATTCTGCCGGACATATCTCAAATTCCGAAGCGAAGGAGTTAATAGATTATTTAAATAAGTCCATGGGAACTGCTGAAATCAGATTCTATGCGGGTCTTAGTTATAGAAATCTTTTAGTGATAAAGGGCGGAGATAAGGAGAGATTGTTAGCTCTTCAATGCGTTCCCCCTCATGACATCACCGGAGAGAGCGTCAAGGACCATATGCCAAAAGGTGATGGGGAAAAATCTTTATGCGAGCTCATCTTTAAATCAAAAGAATTTTTATCTAAAAAGAAATCCAGGGCAAATATGATCTGGCCCTGGGGCCAGGGGATTGCAAGGCCTATGCCATCGTTTTTTGAGGTATATAAAATAAAAGGGAGTATCATTTCTGCAGTTGATCTTATCAAGGGCATTGGCAAGGTCTTGTCCATGAAAATTGTAGAAGTGCCCGGGGCTACAGGATATCTTGACACAAACTATCTCGGTAAGGCACAGTACGCCCTTAATGAACTTAATAACGCTGATATTGTTTATATCCATGTTGAGGCTACAGATGAGGCCTCGCATGAAGGAAGGCTCAAGGATAAGATAGAGGCGTTAGAACGTATCGACAAGATAATGGTGAGTCTATTCTGGAATGCACTTCAAGAAAGAAAGATAGACCGTATCCTCATTGCAGCAGACCATTTTACTCCGATAACCTGCCGCACCCACACATCTGACCCTGTTCCATTTGCCATGGCCGGAGAGGGGATAAAACAAGGGCATAGTCAGGCCCTTTCAGAAGAAGAGGCCTTAAGGAGTAATATATTTCTTGAGGAAGGCTATAAACTGATGAGCCGCTTCATTACCGGCAAAAAAAGGACAGACACCTAACGGAGTCAGTCCCAATTTTTGCTTACTTTCTAACACGCCTTAGTAGAATCACTCCTCCGATAATGGCTGTTAGATTTCCAAGCCAGGCAGCTACAACAGGTGTGATAAAGCCGTTATTCCCCAGGGCCTGTCCAATAGAAGCGATAGTATAGTAGATAAAACATATTCCTAAACTCAGCGCCAGTCCTATCATGAGCCCGGCTGTGCGCGGAGAGGTTAAGGCAAAAGGTATACCCAGGAATATTATGGCAAGATTCATAAACGGGAATGAGATTTTATTATAGAGACTTACCTTTTCACGCAGGGGCTTCTGTTTTCTTTCTTCGAGCAGATTGATGTGTTTTTTTAATTCCCTGAAACTCATTTCCTCCGGATGCGGTTGTCTATGGGAAAAATGTTTTGGCCTTTCTTTTATATCTATTACCTTTTTTGTAAAACGTTCTTCGCTTTTGATTTCTCCGAATGCGCCAAATTTCCGGATTATGCCGTCATAAAAGAGCCATCCGTTTTCTTTACTCCATTCTGCGAGTCTTGCGTCCAGGCGCCAGCCCATATGCCCGTGGCTATCTTCTTGAGTAATCAGTATCGCCTCAAGCACTGTGCCGGTTTCGTTGACTGTCTCGATGAAGAAGATACGGCCTTCAGAGCCGTAATAGAGGAGATTAAACTGTGCACCCTGATGAGGGCGCCACTTAGGGCTGATGTATTTTTCTTTTAATTTTAATGCATTAGACCACGTAGGAGGGACCAGATACTCGTTAAAGGTAAAACTTAAAGTAGATATTATAAAGGCGATGATCAAGATGGGTCTGATCAGTCTATACAAACTTACCCCGCATGCCGTTATAGCTGTATATTCATTAAAGCGGGATAGTTCTCCAAGATTGTGGAGGGTTGAGAGGAGGAGTGATATCGGCATAAGCCTTACAATTTCATGAGGAATAATAGAGAGGTAGTAACGGGCGGTAATATCGAAAGGCACATTGTGGGAAATCAAAAAATACAGGCGGCTTGATATATCAATTATGAGACGAAGGCTCAGGAATGCTATAAGACAATAAAAGAAAGATACAATAAATTTACGGCTGAGATATCTATCTATAATTCTCATAAGCAACCGCAGTATACCATAAGTAAAGCCATCATTCAATTTGAAAAAAAAGATTTGTTGAGAATCGTGATTGGATATGGTATAAAGGATAGTAACAAAAATGAAGAAAACTAAAAAGGAACTCTATCTTTCCAGGAAACGAATATCTCCTCCTGCTATAACCGGCAGGGAGAAATTGAGTGATGTTATAGAAGAGGTGTTTCTGGCCTATAATTCTGCGCGGCTTAGAGAGGGGTGCAGGCTGTATGCAGAGAAGATGCTGGCGGGTAATGTTACAGTCGGGATGAGCCTGGCAGGGGCGCTTACACCTGCAGGGCTTGGAAAGAGTAGTATTGTTCCTTTAATCAAGAAGGGCTTTGTTGACTGGATTGTAGCCACAGGCGCCAATCTCTATCATGATCTCCACTTTGCCTTTGATTTTCATCTTCACCAGGGTTCCCATCAGGTAGATGATGTCGATTTAAGGAAAAATAATGTAGTCCGTATCTATGATGTTTTTTTAGATTATACAGGGTGTCTAATAAGCACTGATAATATCCTGCGGGATATCCTTTCGCAGCCTGAATTTCATAGGGAGATGTCCAGTGCTGAATTCCATTATCTCCTTGGCCGCTATGCAGCTGAGGGTGAAAAGAAGACAGGCCAGAAAGATGTCTCTGTACTGGCGGCTGCTTATAGAGCCGGATGTCCTGTCTATACAAGTGCTCCGGGGGATTCTGCTATCGGTATGACTATAGCTGAGGTAGAGTTAAGAGGCGGAAAGATTCGTATAAATCCGTCTCTAGACGTAAATGAGACTACTTCTTTGGTCCTGCATGCCAAGCGTTCCGGAGGGAAATCCGCTGTGCTTCTCATCGGGGGAGGCAGCCCCAAGAATTTTATACTTCAGACTGAGCCGCAGATCCAGGAGACATTTCTCCTCAAAGAGAAAGGGCATGACTATTTCTTTCAGATTACCGATGCAAGACCGGACACAGGGGGCTTGTCCGGCGCCACCCCGCATGAAGCAGTCTCCTGGGGCAAGATAGACCCTGATAGCCTGCCATCTGCTGTTGTGTGTTACCTTGATGCAACTGTAGCGCTCCCCATTCTCACGCATTATGCCCTATCCAGACACAAAAAAAGACCTCTTAAACGGCTTTATTTCAAGCGCCGGAAGTTTATGCAAAAACTAATGAAGGAATATTTCGACACACATAATGTCTAAAGCACGCGGGAAATTTATCACCTTTGAAGGGCCGGAGGGAAGCGGCAAGACCACTCAGATAGAGCTATTAAAGCAGTACCTTTCTAAAAAAGGTAATTCAGTCATTATCACGCGTGAGCCCGGCGGGGAAAGGATAGCAGAAAAGATAAGACGGATTCTTCTTTCGCCACTATCTTCTATAGAGCCGGTAACAGAACTATTTTTATATGCTGCCAGCCGCGTTCAGCATGTTGAGAAGGTTATAAGACCTGCCATTCAGAAGGGAAAAGTAGTGCTGTGTGACCGTTTTGCTGACGCTACCATGGCATACCAGAGTTATGGCCGTAAGATACCAAAAGAGGTAGTTAAGACGATAAACAAATTAGCCACATCAGGACTTAAGCCTGATCTTACAATCCTTCTGGATATAGACCCGGGCACCGGCCTTAAGAGGGCAAGGAATGTTAAAGGTTTCTATAAAGGTTCTGCTGACAGGATAGAGAGAGAGTCACTTGCCTTTCATTGCAGGGTCAGACAGGGATATTTAAAACTTGCAAAGGCAGAACCAAAGCGGATAAAAGTGGTGAAGGTCAGGGAAAAGATAAAAGATACGCAGGCAAGAATAAGGGAAATAGTAGCAGATGCCCTTTAAATTTATCAATCCATAAATTAATTAAGTCAATATTTTTTAGAGAAACAATACTCCAAAATATTCGTACAGGATCCTTCCATTTAAGTATTTTGGGAGGAAACTTACTATATTTTGCAAACTCCTTCAAGAAATCATCCTTGAATTTTCTTATAATATTTCCCCGTTCAATTCCTTTTATTTCCTTGAATTGCAATGTTTCTTCGATAGAAAAAGCCAGGGCTAAATTTTTAATATCACAATCCTTGCTTTCAAAGCATTCTAAAAAAAGACATAGGCATGCTCCAATATTAGCCCATTCTCCAGGAATTCTGGAAATATTCCTTCTTAAGTATAAGCTTTGGAAATCAAGTATTAATTTTATTAATTCTTGATTTTTATCAATATCAATGGAGGATAATGCTTTCAGTTGAGATAATATATCTGTGAAGATTAATTTTATATCAAATTTTATTTTTCTATGGGCACATTCCAGCTCAGCCCGTTTTATAAAACACTTCTTTGCTTTCTTAAAATCAATTTTTTTATAATTGAATTGAAGTAGAGAAAAAATATCATAGATTTGTTTTATCTGTTCATCAGAACGCTCTTGAGGAATTCCGATTGTATTGGGCCCCATGGTAGTTAATTTATCTCCAAAGAGAGCGTCAATATGTAAAATTTGATAGGTGCAATTACTTTCTAGCGCAAAGAGTTTAGGGGTTGAAAAACTATTTATTTCCAGATTATCTTTAGAGATATAAAATTCAACTTTAATTTCTTGAATATTAGATATTTTCTTAAAAAGTTCTTTATCGGTGCAGCTAGAAGGGACATTTATGTAATAGGTAAGTAGCGGTAAGTCAGTTTTTGGTTTTTTAGGTTTATGTAGCTTGAATTTAAACAAATTTTTATTTCCATCAAATCGTTTCTCAAAATATTTTACAGCGTCTTTAATTTTCTCTTCTTCAATTGCACATATAAGATCTATGTCTATGCTTGTCCGTTGATATTCTATCGGTAAATAAAATTGTACGGCTGCGCCCCCTTTTAAGGCGATCTTATTTTTTAAAATAGCTTGAAACTGTAGATATATTTCTAAATCCCATAAAAAAAGTTCCATCCTGGCTAAGTTATTAAAACCAAGTTTCTGGCGACGAGACATTAATTCCTGTTTCTCAAAGCATTTTTCATTATGAATTAATGTCTTTTTATAATCCATGGATAAATTTTACAAATTGCATTGCCTTTTCAGTTATGTATTTATTTTCTACAATATAGCGAATATCATAATGAATATTGCGGCGAGAAGCGATTTTTATAAGGCGGTTAGTATTAAGTGATATGCGGCGTTTCATATTTAAAAATATTGTTGCTAATTCTTGAAGAGAAAGAGGATATTTTTTCCTCGTTATTTCGTAATAAAGATCTACAAAAGCTTTTTCAAAAGAAGCAAGGCCATTCTGAGAATAATTAAATTCATTGGTCGTGTGCATTGTAATAACTTCTTTATTTATAGCGTTATAGTCAGACGTTGTATTGAAAGAGATGTTATGTTTAGATAATATGGAGACAATCTCATCTTGGCTATATTTATTTATAAAAAGAAGCGTGGGAAAATATTCCGGCACATGTTCAACGAAGATTGATAAAATATCTAAACCAGAGATGAAAAATTGGTTTCCAGATTCATTTAGAATAGACCATGCTTTTTTTGCTAGGGTGGATATAATAGGTTTAATTTCAGTATCTTTTTTCTCGAAAGAATATAATCCTTTCCCAATGCGCCTTATATACCCTTTTTCAGCCAACTTCCATAAAGACCAATATAGAGTTGATTCTTTTTCTCCCAAAATTTCTTTGGCAGTAGCCACTCTAAATGAATCAAGGCCACTTAATTTATTTCTCAATTTTTCCGCCTTTTGACTTAATAAATTATCCTTTTTCATGTAGCTCACCTCTCTTGTTTAAAATATAACATTTTTTCTATTATTTGTCAATAGAAAGTCGCAAATGTTATCTTTGCGACTTTCTATTGCTGCTTATAATAACATCAGATTACATCAAACACCTTTTACATTGATTTGTACCGCCTGAGCTTATATAATATGCATACCATGGTTACCAAATGCATCACGGATTTTTGCGCCAGCCAATTCTAACTGTAGATAAATTTAAAATATGGGAATTAGATTTCGAGAGAATGGGAACTATACATAAATAAACATAAATAAACATTGAGAATTGTGAAAGAATGTGGTATAAAAAGAGAAATTGAGTGAGAGATATCAAATATGATTTTTAACGATATAGTAGGGCAGGAATTCGCTGTCAAAATTTTGAAAAGGGCAGTAGAGACTGGAAAGATAGCAGGCTCCTACCTCTTCTGGGGTCCTGAAGGCGCAGGAAAGAAAAGGACCGCGCTTTCCTTTGCCCGGGCGCTGGACTGCGAAAAAAGTGACCTGATTATTCTTGAGCCGCGCGGGCCTGTCCGGAGACATCATATCGGCACCATCCGTGAGATGCAGGATTTTGTAAGTCTCCGGTCCCTTTATGGCGGGTGGAAGGTAGTTGTTATGGGCGAGGCCCATAGGATGACAGAGGAGGCAGCTGCATCGCTATTAAAAATTTTAGAAGAACCTCCGGCAAAGACTCTCTTTATACTGGTAAGCAGCCGCCCTGAAAATCTATTTAAGACAATCCTTTCTCGATGTCAGGCTGTAAGGTTTTCACCGCAGCCTCTACCCCCTGAAACCCGGGCATGGAGGAAAGAGATTTTGAACTGGAAGTTTGTTCCCGATAATATCTTTCAGATTTCTCAAAAAATAGCGGATAATAAGGATGCCGACAATAAACAGGTTTTTATTATTGATACGCTTCATCTTCTTTTTACGCGGTTCAGGGATGTCCTTTTTATTAAGGAGGGAGTAGGGGAGGTCTTAAATAAAGACTATGAGAAGGAGCTTCGGAACCAGGCTGGGACAATGTCTCTTGCAGCACTATGGGGTATGCTACAGGCTATAATTCAAGCCCAGATAGAGATATGCCGCCAGGTTAATTCTCGCCTGGTGCTCGATACACTGTTTTTGACTTTAGCGAAGACATGCAAGCGAAATGTACGAAATAATTAATATCCGGATGCGTCTATCAGGAGAGGTCGTGCCATATGACGTCAATAATGTAAATCTCCGGCCCGGGAGTTGGTGTGTGGTAGAGATAGAAAAAGGCTTAGACCTTGGGGTGGCTGTTGGAGCCGTCAAGATGGTCCTTGAAAGTGAAATAAAACAGCCTTTATTAAAGGTTATGCGGGTTATGACGCCGGAAGATGACGCGCAATTTCAGGAGAATACCAGAAAAGAGGAGGCAGTCTATCACAGTTGTAACCGTATGATCAGAGAAAAGAATCTCTCTATGAGGCTCGTAGGCGCAGAATATTTTTTTGACCAATCTAAAATCATTTTTTATTTTACTGCTGAAGAAAGGGTCGACTTCAGGGAACTGGTAAAGGAGCTGGCCCAGCTGTTTCAGTCAAGGATTGAGATGCGTCAGATTGGCGTGCGGGATGCCGCCCGTATGCTGGATGGATTCGGCATATGCGGAAGGGAGCTTTGCTGCAGTTCTTTCTTAAAGGAATTTACGCCGGTTACAATTAAGATGGCCAAGGACCAGAGGTTAGCTTTAAATCCGGAAAAACTTTCAGGGATTTGCGGAAGACTTTTATGCTGCCTGGCCTATGAAGAGTGTCAATATCGTGAGCTTGCTAAGGGCGCCCCTCGCGAGGGTATGAAGATTGAAACCCCATACGGAGCCGGAAAGATTAAGGGTATAAATCTTTTAAAAGGTGCTGCGATAGTTGCGCTGGAAGGGGGGAGAGAGATTACCATGCCCTTCACGGAAATTAAAAACGAAAAGCAAAAAATGCAAAGTGAAAAATGTAAAGCATGCAAAGAAAAATGATTGCTGTTTTAAGTCTTAATCCGGCAGTAGATAAGATTGTCTCCCTCCGGGACCTTCGCTGGGGAGAACATATTCGTGTAAAAAAGATCAGGCAGGTAGCGGCCGGCAAGGGTATAAATGTTGCCAGGGTCATAAAGAAATTAGGCGGGGACGTGGTTGTAATCGGAGTTAGCGGGGGGCCGAACGGGGAATGGATAAAGGATGAGCTTAAAAAAGAAAAACTTAAATTTGATTTTGTCCGAGTTTCCGGGAATGTCCGTGAGAGCTTGACCCTTATGGATGAAGAGAGAGGCAGGGAAATCCATTTAAGAGAAGACGGCTCGATAATCACTCAGGGAGAATTAAATCAGATTAAGAATAAACTTAAAAAATGGAGCCCGTTATTAAGGTTTGTTGTTATTTCAGGAACGCTTCCGACAGGTGTGCCTGTAGATTTTTATAGAGAGATAATCGCTTTTTTCAAAAAGAAAAAGGTGCCTGTGCTTCTGGACGCAAATGGTCCGGCCTTTGCAGCAGCTTTAAAGGCTAAGCCCGATTATATCAAACCAAATTTAAATGAGCTGGAGGAGCTGGCTGGAAAGAGACTGAAAACGAGAGGAGAGGAAGTCAGGTTTATAAAAGGTCTTCTAAAGCGTGGTATTGATATGGTATTTGTAACCCATGGCCCCGGAGATGCTATAGTAATGACTCCTGATTGGGGATTGGCACTTACGCCTCCACGCGTTAGAGTCAGGAATACTGTTGGTTCCGGTGATGCAGTTGCCGGGGCTTTAGCCTATGAGGTGACAAAAGGGCGGGATATTCACCCCGCACCACAGGAAGCCCAGTCAGTAAGGCCGTGGTGTGGGGTGAACAATGCGCTTAAAAGAGCTATTGCCTGCGGCAGCGCCAACACCCTCTCTATAGGCGCGGGTTTCCTGGATATTAAAAAGGTAAATATATTAACCAAAAAGGTCAATGTCAAAGTTTTATATAACCACGGCGATTGATTATCCGTCCGGGCCTCCTCACCTTGGCCATGCCTATGAAAAGGTAATGGCTGATGTAGTTGCAAGGTGGCATCGCCTCAAAGGAGAGGATGTATTTTTTTTAACAGGCACTGATGAACATGGCCAGAAGATAGAACGAAAGGCCGCGGCAGAAGGTAAAACGCCGCATGAATATGTTGATATAATGTCTTCTCAATTTAAAACTCTCTGGGAGAAATTATCTATCTCATTCAATGATTTTATCAGGACCACAGAAGAAAGACATATGCTTCCATGCGCTCGTATCTTTGATAAAATTTATGAGAATGGAGATATCTATAAAGGGAAATATAAAGGCCTATATTGTGTTGAATGTGAAGGTTATTATACAGTGAAAGAGCTTAAAGATGGAAATTGTCCTGTCCATGAAAAGCCTGTTGAATCTGTAGAAGAGGAATGTTATTTTTTTGCTACAAGCCGCTATGCTAAAAAGGTAAGCGAAGAGATAGAGAAGAGGGCGCATTTTATCGAACCAAAAGCCCGACGTGCTGAAATATTAAATCGCCTCTCAGAGGGGCTTAGAGACCTCTGTGTGTCGCGTTCAAGCGTTACCTGGGGTATTCCGCTTTCTATGAACAAAGAGCATGTTATGTTTGTCTGGTTTGACGCCCTTGTAAATTATCTCACAGGGGCTGGGTACCCTGGAGGAGAAAGATTTGCGCGTTACTGGCCGGCTGATGTCCATATTATTGGCAAGGATATACTATGGTTCCATGCAGTTATCTGGCCGGCAATTTTAATGGCAATAGGCGCGGAATTACCCAAACATATTTTTGTCCATGGTTTTGTCAATATTGCCGGGGAGAAACTCAGCAAAAGTAAAGGCGTGGTTGTGGACCCGGATAATCTTATTAAGCGTTTTGGTCCGGATGCCTTGAGATATTTTTTGATGAGGGAAATCCCATCCGGTGAAGACGGCAATTTTTCCGAAGAGGCCATGGTAAAGCGGACGAACTTTGACCTGGCCAATGACTTAGGGAACCTGTTGAGTCGCGTCCTTACCATGTTAGAGAAATTTCAGGGAAGGATTATACCTGATAGGCCTGAGACAGAGAAAGCCCTGGATAAAAATCTTAAGGAGATGGCCCTTGGGACATTCCCTAAGGCTGATGGTTTTATCTCTTCCTTTAATATACACAAGGCCCTGGAGGCTATCTTTGAACTGGTCCGGCAGCTCAATCAATATGTAGACAAGACTGCTCCGTGGAGATTGGCCGGCAGTGATAAAAAAAGACTCGATGCAGTCCTGTATAATATGGCTGAAGGGTTACGTTTTATAAGTGTGCTCCTCAGTCCTTTTATGCCGGCTACCTCGCATGAAATGATGACTCAGCTTGACATACGTGATAGAATTGTTAATGATTTTGCGAGCTTAAAGAGCTGGGGGCTTTTCCCCCCTGGGATAGAAACGAAAAAGGGTTCACCCCTTTTCCCGAGGATTAAATAAAAATAAGGATTAAGTAATTATGAAAAAGAATAAAAGTATTATAGACAGAGGGAAAGAGGTCCTGCGCCTGGAGGCAGAGAGTATCTTGTCCCTTATCCCACGCCTGGATACGCGCTTTGCCATGGCAGTTGATATGATATTAAAGTGTAAAGGGAGGGTGGTTGTGACAGGTATGGGGAAACCTGGTATTATCGCCAAGAAACTCGCTGCGACACTTGCCTCAACAGGTACCCCGGCCTTATCTCTTCACCCTGCTGAGGCAGTCCATGGAGATCTCGGCATGGTCACCAGAGAGGATGTAATAATCGCAATTTCCAATAGCGGCGAGACTGAAGAGATAACAAAGCTTATCCCTACTATCAGAAAGATTGGCGCGAAACTGATATCCTTTACCGGGGATATGGCCTCTACCCTGGCAAGAAATAGTGATATTGTACTGGACATTGGGGTAAAAAGAGAGGCCTGTCCATTAGGGCTTGCCCCTACTGCAAGCGTTGCCGCGAGTCTGGCTATGGGGGATGCATTGGCCCTGGCCCTTTCAGAGAAAAGAGGCTTTAACGTAGAGGACTATGCTTTTTTTCACCCCGGCGGAAATATTGGCAGGAAGTTTTTAAAGGCGGAAGACCTGATGAGACACGGGAAGGCAAATCCAATTACGTCGGAAAACACAAAGGTAAAAGAAGTGCTCCTGATTATTACACGGGCGCGTGCCGGAGCAGCCAGCATAATAAATAAAAAGGGGGAACTCGCAGGGATATTTACCGACGGAGATTTAAGGAGACATCTTGAAAAAGGACAGAAATTGTTAGAGCGGAAGGTAGGAGAGGTTATGACCAGAAATCCCAAGACTATAAGAGGCGAGTGTCTTGCCTCTCTGGCGCTGCGGATACTCCGAGAAAAGAAGATTGACGAACTGCCTGTTATAGATAAGAGAGGGAGACCCATTGGCATGCTTGATGTCCAGGACCTTCTCAAGGCAGGAGTGGTATAGATGCCGCGAAAATTAAGGGCTGAAGGGTTAGTTAAATTTTATCATAGACGCAGGGTAGTTAATGGCGTAGGGATTGATGTAAATCGTGGTGAGGTCGTAGGGCTTTTGGGCCCTAACGGAGCAGGTAAAACCACTGTTTTTTATATGATGGTGGGGATAGAGAGACCAAATGAGGGTAAAATTTTTTTAGATGAAAAAGATATCACCCGCTATCCTATGTATCGAAGGGCAAGGGAAGGGATAGGTTACCTCAGTCAGGAGCCTTCGGTCTTCCGCAATCTTACAGTTGAAGAGAATATCATGGCGATCCTCGAGACACGTAAGAACATTGACAAGAAAGATAGAAAAAAGAGACTCGAAGAGCTTTTGGAAGATCTTCAGATATCACATCTCACAAACAGCAAGGCCTATACCCTATCCGGTGGTGAGAGGAGGAGGTTGGAGATATGCAGGACACTGGTTACTGAGCCTTCATTTATCTTGCTGGATGAGCCGTTTACAGGAATAGACCCCATTGCTGTTTTTGAGATTCAGAAGATTGTCCATAATCTAAAAAAGAATGGTTATGGAATACTTATTACCGACCATAGTGTAAGAGAAACCCTGGAGATTACCGATCATGCATATATTATGTATGAGGGAAAAATTTTATTTTCCGGGACCTCAGAGGAGCTTATAAAAAGTGAAAAGGCGCGTGAAATATACCTCGGTGAAAGATTTACGATGTAGAATCCGGGCAATCTCCTTTCTCATTCTGGACGTGGATGGGGTCTTGACTGATGGCGGAATTATAATGGATGAGAAGGGGAGAGAGAGTAAATGTTTTTATGTCAGAGATGGAGTTGGCGCTGTTTTATGGAAGAGGGCAGGATTTAAGCTTGGGATTATATCCGGGAGAATGTCGAAGGTGGTCAGACCGCGCGCGAAACAGATGCATGCGGACTTTGTGTATCTAAATACCCCAAGAAAACTTAAAGTCTATAATGAAATAAAAAAGAAATATAATCTCAAGGACAGAGAAATAGCCTATGTCGGCGATGACCTGCATGATATACCGATTATGAAGCGGGCAGGTTTAAGCGCCGCGGTGGCAGACGCAAGCCAAGACGTCCTCCCGTTTGCCCACCTGATTACTTCTGCTCCCGGCGGAAGAGGAGCAGTGCGGGAGGTAATTGAATTAATACTCAAGGCCAAAGGGCTGTGGAAAAAGGTCACGAAGGTTTATTATGAGTAGAGGGGACTGTCCCCGGTGAGAGCGATGAGATTATATTTAATTCTACTAATTATATTTTTCTTTTGTTCCTGCGCTAAAAAGGAAGATGCCTCTATGTCTACATTAAAAGAAGATGAGGAAGGGCTTATGCAGGCTATGGAAGAGGTCTATTTTCAGGAGACAGAGGAAGGAAAGAAGAGGTATGAAGTGTGGGCCAATTCCCTGGACATTTTTCCGGGGAAGAAACTTCTTAAGAAGGTGCGTTTTAAATTTTACCGGGAAAGTGATATCCTCTATCTTAAAGGTGATGAGGCTGAGATAGCAGATGATGGAGATATAGACCTGAACGGTAATGTATCCGGTAAGAGTGATCAGGGAATAGAGTTTACTACTGACCATCTTTTCTGGGAGGACGGAGAGGAGATGCTCTCTACGGAAAGTCCGGTAAAACTTATGAGTGAGAGTATATATGTAACCGGTGTGGGACTTGAGACGACTCCAAAATTGGAAGAAGCCAGGATTAAAAGTAATGTGTATGTTACATTTTTTCAAAATATTACCGATGATGTCCCGATGGTCATCACTGCCGAAACCCTTAATGTCCGGTTTGGTGATAACCCTAAAGCCACTTTTGAGGGAGATGTAGTGGTTAAGGACAGCCAGGTTGAAATCCATTCTAAGCGGCTTATTATAAAATTTAGTCCTGATGGCCGGAGGGTAGAAGAGAGTATGGCCCAGGGTGAGGTAGTGATTGTTACCGATGAGCTGGAAGCTGAATGCGGAGAGGCAACGCTTTTAAATAAGGAAAAGAAGATTATACTGGAGGCCGATCCTATCGTCTGGCACAAAAAGGTCAAATGCCGCGGAGAGCGAATTACATATTTACAGGAAGAAAAAAGGGTAGTGGTCGAAAAAAATATTAAAGGTATATTTTTACCGAAATCAATTGACAACATATCTAACGATAGTATAAAATAGCTAAGATTATGATTGAGGTGGAATTAAGTAAGATAAGGATTGATGAGCGGCGTGAGGAGCAGGTCATAGTTCTCAGAGAACGAAATGGCGAGAGATCCCTCCCCATCATAATCAGTATATTCGAGGCCAGCGCTATAAAATTAGAGATAAGCGGTATGAAGCCGCCCAGGCCTCTTACCCATGATCTTTTATACCGGACCATTAAAGCCATGGGCGGTAATATAGAACGGGTGGTCGTGACCGAACTGAAGGAGAATACATTTTACGCCAGGCTTCTTATTAAAAAAAATGACGGCAAGGGAATCGAGATAGATGCAAGACCCAGTGATTCTATTGCCTTAGC
>JADHWT010000024.1 GCA_016783345.1 Candidatus Omnitrophota bacterium
CCCAATATCCTTGGCCAGAGCGAAAAAATAGCTAAAAATATCGCAACAGTCTCCAGATGGAACAATTTACTCGTTTTCATAATGGTTGATTACCACTCTCTCCTTTAGATATAAATATACCACGCAATTGTGTAGTAGTCGAGAAAAAATTAAATGGACATATATTTTTCATTGGACAAGACTTTTAATGCGGCGTATAATCTAACAATGAAAAAGATGAGACTTATTGATGTGAAAAACCCTAATTTATTAAAAAATATATTCCCGCATACTGAAGTCCCAAAAATATTATTTGATGGAAAGATATATGAAAAAATTGATGGAAAACTTGTAACTTTTAATCCGGCGAGTGTAATTTCCCGTGATATTTATATCACTGATACTACATTCCGGGATGGGCAGCAGTCCCGGCCGCCTTATACAGTGGAGCAGATTGTGGATATTTATGAACTTCTGGCTAAGCTATCCGGGCCAAAAGGGATAATAAGACAGAGTGAATTTTTTGTTTATAGCAAACATGACAGAAATGCTGTAGAAAAATGCCGGGCAACAGGGCGTCGTTATCCAGAGGTAACGGGCTGGATACGCGCAGATGAAGGTGATTTAAATACTGTCAAGGAGCTTGGGTTAAAAGAGACAGGCATACTAACGTCCTGTTCGGATTATCATATATTTTGCAAGCAGAAGATGAATCGAAAACAGGCTTATGAACATTATACGAAAATCGCGAAAATGGCATTAGAATTAGGCATACGGCCAAGGTGCCATCTGGAAGATGTAACAAGAGCAGATATTGACGGTTTTGTAGGGCCTCTTGTACAGCAGTTAATGGTTATTTCGAAGAAGGTGCCTGAAAAATTAAAAATAAAAATCAGGTTATGTGACACAATGGGTTTTGGAATATCATCTCCAGGCGTAAAGCTGCCGCGCAGTATTCCTAAACTGGTATACAGGATGATCCATGATTTCGGAGTGCCGTCTGAACGACTCGAATGGCATGGCCATAATGATTTCCATAAAGTCCATACAAATGCATCTACTGCCTGGATCTATGGAGCAGATTTACTTAATGCAACACTCCTTGGCATAGGCGAGCGTACTGGTAATCCTCCTCTTGAAGGTGCAGTGTTTGAATACATGGCCCTTAAAGGTACGGCTAATGGCATGGATACACGGGTTATCACCGAGATTGCTGACTACTACCGCCACAATGTAAGATTTAATGTTGCAGGCCGGTATCCCTTTGTAGGTCCAGATTTCAATAAAACAAGAGCCGGTATTCATGCATGGGGGCTACGTCAGGATGACCGTATTTATAATATATTTGACACCAACAAATTTCTAAATCGACCTGCGCAAATCGGAATAACTGATAAATCAGGAGCAGATGGTGTTGTACTGTGGGTAAACAATTTTCTTGGCTTCTCTGGTAAAGAAGCTATTGGTAAAGTGCCTCTTGTGAAAATTATGAGCTGGGTCAGAGATCAGTATGAGATACACGGGAGGACAACTGCTATTTCTGACGAAGAGATGGAAGCGCTGGTCAAGAAATATTTACCAAAACATTACGCGCTTAAGCATAAATAGGCGTGACCCCTTTTTCTTATTTTTTTGGGGAATAATATTTTTTACCTTTAAGATTTTCAGGCATATACTCCTGTTTGGGACTCTCAGGGGATTTCCACGGATATCGAACATGCCCTTTACCATATCCCAGTCCTTTCATAACCTTATTTACCGGATTACGCAAATGCAAAGGAATTGGGCCAAGCCGTTCTTTATCAATATCAGCGATGGCAGATAGTATCGCCTCGGCGCATGCATTGCTTTTAGGGGCAGTAGATAAATATATTGCCGTCTGTCCAAGCATATACTGCGCCTCCGGCATACCTACCATATGGACTGCCTGCATGCAAGAGGTCGCTAAAACCAGCGCATGAGGGTCAGCATTTCCGATATCCTCTGAAGCAAATATAACCATACGCCGCGCAATAAATATAGGATCTTCTCCGGAAACAATCATTCTTGCAAGATAATGTAAGGCGGCATCAGGCTGGCTGCCCCGCATAGATTTTATAAATGCGGATACCGTATCATAGTGCCAATCTCCTTTTTTGTCATAATAAACAGCTTTCTTTTGAACAGCATCTTCTGCTATTTTAAGCGTGATATGTTTAGCGGTAAATGCAGCCAATTCTAATGCATTGAGCGCAGTTCTGGCATCGCCATTCGCCTGCTTAACTATGTGCGTTACTGCTTCCTTATCTATTGCATGCTCAGGATATTCTTTAAGGGCATGGTCAATAATAATTTTAATTTCTTCATCTTTAAGTGAATTAAACGTATATACCTGGCTCCTGGATATTAATGGGGCATTGATTTCAAAGCCGGGATTTTCAGTTGTGGCGCCGACAAGAATAATTGTCCCGTTCTCTACAAATGGAAGAAATGCATCCTGTTGGGCTTTATTAAACCTATGAATTTCATCTACGAATAGTATTGTCCTTTTTGAATATATCTTAATTCTCTCGCCTGCTTCTTTAGTTACTCTTCTAACATCCGCGACACCTGATGTAACTGCTGAGAATTGCACAAAATGCGATTTAGTATACTTGGCGATAAGTCTGGCCAGTGTAGTTTTGCCGCACCCCGGTGGGCCCCATAACATAATCGATCTTAGCTCCCCGGTTTCTATCATTTTTCTGAGTGGTTTATCTTTCCCGAGGATATGCTCTTGCCCGACAAATTCTTTTAATGATGAGGGGCGCAGCCTATCTGCCAATGGGACAAAAGAATCTTTTATTTTCTCAAACTGTTCATCAAATAATGTTCTTTCATTCATACTTTTTTATCCTCACACGCCTCCATAAAGGAAAAAGAGAATAATTAATCCCGCGAAGAGAAGAAGGAGTGGCAGCAGAAGCTCCCGATAAATCTTGACCAGGCTAACCTTAAAATAATCACGGCTTAAGATAAGACAGATATGCACAGGAGATGAGAGGACTCCTAAATATCCACATCCAAAGGCTAAGATTACATATTGAATATAGGAAGCGGGGTCACCAGGAAGAAGGGAGATTACCAGTGGAAAGGATGCCCCTACAAAGCCGACAGTTATTCCGGTTACGAGCCCTGCAAGGAACGGAAGGAACATAATCATAAGAAGTGAGGGGATACCATAAGAATAGAGGTCTCCCTTAATTCCTACTAAAGCATGGCTATCATCGAGAACTCCTCTAAATACCATAATCCCTACACCCAGGATAAACATCGAGAGGTTTGCCTTATCGAAAATGATCCTCCCCATTTTATTAAAAGGGATTCGATTCATAACACATGCCCAGACTATAGAAATAAATAAAGATATAAGAAGGCTCAAATTTTGATTGATGTTGAAACCCCGGCGGAGTATTAAGATCAGGGCAATCACCAGAAGAATGGGAGAAATCTCCCAGGCAAAATTTTTTCCCTGGGAAAGCCTGATTTTAGACTCTGCCTTTTTATCTCTCAGAATAAAAAGAAATCCCAGACCGATGGTGAGAAAGGTAAGGGGTAGCTGTCTTAAAATAAATTCTGTCAATTGGATATTGGTAAGGGAAATAACCATAATAACTCCGGGATAGAGAGGCCAGCAATATTCCCAGACGTGCCGAAACCAATAGTTGGCAGCTGCTTTTACCTCAGGAGTTATTGTCCTTTTCTGGGAGGCAGCTTCTACCATGGGGGCAGAGAATATTGCTCCTCCAGGCATAGGCAATAATCCAATTATAGCCGGGAGAAAGGCCAGAGAGAGATTTCCCTTTCCCACTACACTGCTAAAGGTAGAGACTATTCTCTGGAGTTGTCCCCCCTCTTTCATTGTCCGGGATAAGATAAGAATAAAGAAGATGATAAAGCAGAGAAATAGGGTAGTAGAGGCCTTAGCTGAATTTAACATAGATACAAAAACTTCTTTAAAGGGCATTTCAAACCAAAGCCCTAAAAGAAGGCTGGCCACAAGGAGAATATATCCCATTGGCCATTTCCACCTTCCCAGAAGGAGGATTAGCGCGAAGATAAGTAAAATTTTAGCCAGGGGAGAAATAGCAAAAATCATACTATCTTGACCCAGACTTCTCTATGACGCGGGCCGTCGCTTTCGCAGAAATATATCCCCTGCCATGTCCCAAAAGCGAGACTCCCGCCTTGGACTATGACAGACAATGATGAACCAAACAAAGATGATTTAATATGGCTATCCGAATTTCCTTCGCTATGCGAATATCCCGCGCCTTCCGGCAAAAGTTTTTTTAGAGTATTCGTAATATCGCGCGTTACAGAAGGATCAGCATTTTCATTGATGGTAAGGCCTGCAGTCGTATGGGGGCAGAATATAAAACACATCCCGCTCTTTACCCTGCCTTTACTTACGATTGCTTGGACCTTATCTGTTATATCAAGAAGCTCTGCTCGATGATTTGTTTTTATACTAATCTTTTCCATATTTTACACACACCCCTCCCCTTTGCTGTTCAAAGTAAAATGGGTTAAAAATTATATTGAAAAGCTAATTTTGAGGATCTTCGTTGCTAGATAGCCTTAAACTACTTTTACATCTGCCGCCTTAGGGCCCTTAGGTCCTTCCTCGGTAGTGAATTCTACAGTAGTACCTTCTTGTAAATTATCAATGCTTACTCCTCCGAGAGAAGAACTATGGAAAAAAATTTCTTTTCCATTTTCCGCACTGATGAATCCAAATCCACGCTCGCGGATTATCTTTTTTATCGTTCCTTTCATTTATATCACCTCCTTAATGAGCCCACAACTTAGCGAAGCTAAGTTGTTTGGGCGAATTAATCCCGAAGTCGCGACATCTTCTGCGACAAGGGATACTCCATGCTCGAATTATACCACATTCCCATATCTTTTTCCACTAAAATTTTATCTCTTACCCCACCTCAGCTAAGGTAGATTGGACAAACGAGATAAATTTATGGCAGATTGCCTTGGCGCGTGAAACAGTTTTTGCTTCAGCAATGACGCGTATAACCGGTTCAGTTCCCGAAGGGCGGATATGCACCCAGGCATTTGACCAGTTTATCTTTATCCCTTCCATGAGATCCAGTTTCTCGTTTCTAAAGGCCTTGCGGATCGCCTGGATTGCCATATTGCTTTTCTCCAGAGGACAGTCTATTTTCATTTTAACAATATGGTATGTTGGCAATGCCCGGGCTAATTGAGATATCTTTTTGCCGGTTTTGGCCATATACTCAAGGATGCGTCCTATACCAATAAAGGAATCGCGGCAGAGATGCACCCGCGGGTCAATAATACCGCCATTACCCTCTCCTCCGATAATGGCATGCTCTTTTTTCATGGTCTCGGCTACATTCACCTCCCCCACTTTTGTCCTGATTACCTGCACTTTATAGCGTTTAGCAATATCATCAATAAGACGTGAGGTTGAAAGATTACAGACTACCTTACCTCTACGCTTCGCAGAAAGCATATGTTCTACAATTAAGGCCAGGGAGTATTCTTCGCCAAGAATATCCCCTTTTTCCGAGACTACAGCAACTCTGTCCGCGTCCGCGTCCTGGGCAAAACCGATATCAGCCCCCCGTTTTTTAACAACCCTGCTTAATTCCCCGAGATTAACAAATATCGGCTCCGGGTTATGCGGGAAAAGACCATTCGGCTTACAATGTATTTTTATGATATCACAATTAAGTTCTTCTAAAAGAAGCGGTGTCATAATCGAGCCAGCGCCGTTACAGCAGTCCAGAGCGACTTTGAATTTCTTTTTCCGAATTGCTTCAACATCAATATTGTGGAGGACACGCTTAAGATGCCGCGCGATAGCAGAGCTGTCGAGTTTCACTTCTTTAATCTCGTTCCAGCGGACCTTTTTAAAATTACCGCGATAATAAATATTCAAAAAATCATTGGCCTGCCTGTTATTTAAAAAAAGCCCTCCCCTTTTAAAAAATTTCAAGGCATTCCATTCGATTGGATTATGGCTGGCTGAGACTACGATCCCCCCGCTCGCCTTTAGCTCTTCAACCATAAGCTGGCAGGATGGGGTCGCGGCAATACCGATATCTATAATCTGGCAGCCTGTAGAGAGGAGTCCGCCAAATACAGAATGTTTGACCATCTCGCCCGAGACCCTGGTATCCCGGCCGATAGCTACCTTACCGGATTTTACATAAGTTCCGAAGGCGGCCCCAAAACGGGTTAGGATTTCAGGGGTAAGGGTTTCACCAACAATTCCTCTGACTCCGGAGACACTTATAATAAGGGAGGACAAGGTTTGTCTTCGGTTTCTTCTGCCGGCTGTTCGGGTGGTTGTTCAGTTGGAGGGGTTTCTTTTTTGGGTATATCTTCGAGGCTTCCTTCAAGGAGGGCCACGATAGAAAGGCCAATCTTGCGCTGAACAGGGTCCATCTTTATAATTTTTGCCTCTACATTCTGCCCGACCTTAAGAGCTTCCTCAGGACGGCCGATATGTTTTGTAGAGATCTGAGATATGTGGATAAGGCCTTCTATTCCGTCTTCAATCTGGACAAATGCCCCGAAATTGACCAGCTTCGTTGCAACGCCATTAACTACCTGCCCGACCTTATAGCGGGTTTCAATATCCTTCCATGGATCAGGCTTGAGTTGTTTTAGGCCAAGGGCGAGACGCCTGTTTGCAGCATTTACTGAAAGAACTATAGTCTCTATCTCTTCACCTTTTTTTAATGCATCGCGCGGAAGTCCGGCCTTACCTGACCACGACATATCAGAGGCATGTATAAGCCCGTCTACACCTTCTTCCAGAGTAACAAAGGCCCCATAATTCGTAATAGTATTAACCTTACCTTTAACCTTCGTTCCGACGGGGTATTTATTTTCAACCTCAAGCCACGGGTTTCCTTGAAGATCTTTTATTCCTAATGAAATCCTTCCGTTTTCTTTGTCTACTGCCAGTATTGTAACCTCAATCTCATCCCCTGCCTTCAATATCTCAGAAGGTTTAACCACTTTTTTAGTCCAGCTCATTTCAGAGATATGAATCAGCCCCTCAATACCTTCCTCCAATTCTACAAAAGCCCCATAGTCAGTAACGCTATTTACCTTTCCCTTATGCTTGCCGCCCACTGTATATTTTTCTTCGACGTTGTCCCATGGGTTAGGCTTTGTCTGTTTAAGACCGAGAGAAATACGCAATTTTTCTTTATCGACTTCCAGGACCATAACCTCGATTTTATCCCCTACGTTTAATGCCTCTCTTGGATGCCCTATCCTCTTCCACGATATATCCGTAACATGGAGGAGACCGTCAATCCCGCCTATATCAACAAAGGCTCCAAAATCGGTTATATTTTTAACTACCCCCTGTTTGCGCTGGCCTTTTTCTATCTCAGCCATTATCTTTCCTCTCGATTCTTCCCTTTCTTTTTCGATAAGGGTTCGGTGCGAAACAATTACGTTCTTTTTCCTGAAATCAAGAGAAATGATTTTAAATTTGAGTGTCGTGCCTAAAAGCTGGTTGGATACCTCGTCACGCCGAAGTCCTACCTGCGAAGAGGGTAAAAAACCCTCCAGCCCAATGTTAACGATAAATCCTCCTTTTACCTGGCGGGTGATTTTTCCCTCAACCACTCCCCCTTCCTTAAATGTACTGGCAATTTTGTTCCAGCTGAGCTGCTGGACAGCCTGTTCCCTGGAGAGGACTACCTGCCCATTCTCATCTTCCAGCTTTTCTATAAGGACCTCAACCTCATCTCCCACGCTGAGCGGCTCTGGTTGTCGAAATTCCGTTATACGCACGATACCTTCTGATTTATAGCCTATATCTACTACAGCAAAATTATCTATAAGTTTCACGATTGTGCCTTTGACCACTCCTCCCTGCTTTACTTCACGGAATGTCTCTTCATAAAACTTGCCAAGGTCATCTTTTTGAGACGGCCTTAATTTTCTTAATATAGATTTTGTCATTTTTTTGTTTTTAGATAATTAATTATTTCCTTCGTTATCCAGTCAGGGGTAGAAGCCCCGCCCATAACAGCAACACTCTTATGGCCGTTCATTCTACACGCCTTAAGTTCCTTTACATCCTCGACATGATAAGTCTTTATTCGGGCATTTCTAAAAATTGAGGCAAGGCGGTCTGTATTAGCGCTGTTTTTCCCTCCCACGACAATGGCTGACTCGACTTTTTTCGAAAGCCTCTTTGCCTCTTCCTGACGGCTTGTTGCCGCCTGGCAGATAGTATTAAAAATTTTGACCTCAGAGACCAGTTCCAGCAGGGCAACTACTATCTGGCCAAAAGCAGCTTTTGATTGCGTAGTCTGGGAAAGGAGGCCTACCTTTGATGCCCCTTTTACAGCCTTTTGTAAATCTTGAGGTCTCTCTGCTACCATCGCCTTATCATCAGTAAAACCGACTATGGACTTTACCTCACTATGCTTTTTATCTCCGAATACAATAACCCTGTACCCTTCCTTCACTAAAACTCTTGCCAATCTCTGACAGCGGTTAACAAAAGGACACGTTGCATCAATAATCTTAATGCCTTTTTTCCTGGCCTTACGTAATATCGATGGGTGCACCCCATGAGAACGAATAAGGAGTGTCTCTCCCCTGCGGACGCCTTTCAGGTCATTGACAATCCTGACTCCCTTTTGGGAAAGATCTTGAATAACAGGGCGGTTATGTATAAGGGGCCCTAGAGAATAGACTTTCCCCTGCTCTTGCCCCTTCGGGCATGCCTTCTCCGCCAGTTTTACTGCACGTTTAACCCCGAAGCAGAACCCACCAACAGAAGCTGTTATAATTTTCATATTCTAAATATATTAGCACACATCAAATAATTGTCAAGCAAAATTGGCCTTTGGCCAATAGCTTAAGTCCACTTTATATACTTCCCTATATAATTAAGATAATTTGAGTTTAGCAATCTCAGCCATGATATGCCGGCTGATTTTATCGTATATTTCGCGTCTGGGAAGGTCGGAAGAAACCAATTTCTCCGGAAAAAATGGTTTGCCAAAGGTGACCTCTATCTTTTTAAATCCTATAAATTTTGCCCGCGGCGGAAGGACCTTATTTGTGCCCTTGATATAGGCAGGCACAATAACTGCCCTCCCCTGCCAGGCAATCATTCCGATTCCCGGCAAAGCCGGAAGGAGCTCTCCGATAAGACTCCTGGTCCCTTCAGGAAAAACAATAAGGGCGTTACCTTTACGAAGATATCCGACAGCCATTTTTATCGCCCGGCGGTCAACACCTTTACGATGCACAGGAAAAGCCTTTACAGAACGCAGGAAACGGCCCCAGATAGGAAAAGAAAATAGGTCGTCTCTGGCCATATAGTAGGCTTGCCGCGGGAGGGCTGTGCCAAGGACCGGCGGGTCAAGGAAACTTGAATGATTGGCTGCAATAATAACACTGCCTATGGGAGGGATATTTTTACGTCCATTGACCTTAAACCCAAAAAACAGCTTAAAAAAAACCAAAAGGATTATATGACAAAAAGCGTAGATAAGGTGGCTCATTTATTAGATGAAGCAATGACGCTAATCATTTTCTCCAGAACCTGGGAAATTGTGAGCGCGGTTGTATCGATCATAATTGAGTCCTTTGCCTTTTTAAGGGGCGCAATTTTTCTTCTTTTATCTTTTCTATCTCTTGCGAGTATCTCCTTTTCTAAATCCTTAAGCGCTACTTTCCTCTTTAATTGGCTGAAATCTTTGTGTCTCCGTTTAGCCCTTTCATTATTATCAGCGTCAAGATAAAATTTTACGTCCGCCTTGGGAAAGACAACTGTGCCCATATCTCTACCGTCTGCCACTATCCCGCCCTTTTCCCCAATCTTGCGTTGAAATCTCCACATTACTTCCCTTACACCTAGTATCCTGGCCAGATAATGGACATTCGCAGTCACTTCCCGGGAGCGTATTTTTTGGGATTTAAAATTTAATCTCATTTTTGTGTCCCGGGCTAATTTAACCAGGGCCTTTTCATCATTAAGATCCAATCCCATATTCATCGCCTTAAGCGTTATTGCCCGATACATTGCACCTGTATCCAGATATAGATAATCCAGTTTTTCTGCTAAAAGCCTGGCCATTGTTGTTTTTCCGGCTCCGGCAGGACCATCAATGGTTATGATGAGTTTGCGCATGACATCATTGACTAAATTCTAATTTGTTTCTTATTTTTTTTATCTTCGTTAGATAAGAAACAAGTTCATTTTTCTTATTTTTATTTATAAGACAACGGATTTTTTTTAATTCTTTCTCGTAGGCAGTTAAAATTTTAAGGATATTCTTTTTGTTCTCAATAAATATATCCCGCCATATCTCTGCTGAACTCTGCGCAATACGGGTAGTATCGCAAAATCCGGAAGAAGCCACTCTCAATGCCTTTGGCTCTTCTCTCCCGACTGTCCCTACTAAGGCCTGCGCTACAAGGTGCGGCAGATGGCTTATAGCCGCTAAAAATTCATCATGTTCACGCGCGCTCATAGTAATAACCTCAGCCCCCAGAATCTTAAAGATACGCGCTACCTTTTTAAGGGCATTTTTATCGTTACCCCTAATGATAACACATTTGGTTCCGCAGAAGAGGTCAGGAGAGGCAGCTTTTGCCCCCATTTTCTCTGACCCGGCTAAAGGATGCGTGCCTATGAAATGAACACCGGAGGGAAGGCTCTTATGCGCCTCCTTTATAATACCTTCTTTGGTCCCACCAACATCTATGATAACAGACCCTTTTTTAAGAAATTTCGATATTTTAGACAGTGTCTTTTTAATAACCGCCACTGGCTGCGCCAGGATAATGAGGTCCTGACCTCGTACATCTTTAAGATTCAGGCTAATTTTATCTACTGCTCCAATGGTCCGTGTGATCTTTAACCTGGTGATATTGCGTCCTATACCGGTTATAGACATACCTCGAGCATATTTCTTAAGCCCGAGACCTATTGAGCCTCCGATAAGACCAACGCCAACAACAGCAATATTTTTAAAAGGTGATATAGCTTTCATAGCTAAATAATAACATATAAATATATCTTGTAGCAAGAATTAAAATTATATGATATAATTTTCTTGTATATGAAAACGTCATTAAATAAAATTATGCGTAGTGCGCAGGAAAAAGGCATGGTTATCCCTGCCTTTAATATAGCCCATCTGCCTATGGTTGAGCCTATAGCCCGCACTCTAAAAAATACAAAGACATTTTGTCTTATTGAAGTAGCACGGCCAGATATCGAGAAATTTGGCGCTAAAAGTTTCGCAGCGGTTGCCAGGGAATATAGAAAATGGACTGACCCGAATTTTATGCGTCTTCACCTCGACCATGTGCCGGTTATCGATGAGGATGGAAAAGAAGTCGAATGGAAAAAAATAATAGAAGAGGCACTTGCACTCGGCTATGATTCAGTGATGATTGATGGTTCAAGATTACCGCTCAAAGAAAATATCGCTGCAACCAGAGAGGTTGTCCAGATTGCCCATAAAAAAAATGTCCCGGTAGAGGCAGAGTTAGGAGCAGTCCTTGGCCATGAAAAAGGCCCTTTGCCACCTTATGAAGAACTGTTTAAAACCGGTAAGGGATTTACACGGGTAGATGAGGCTAAAAAATTTGTAGAAGAGACAGGGGTAGACTGGCTGTCTGTAGCTATTGGAAGTATTCACGGGGCAATCAGCGGCGCAGCTAAAGACAAAGCCAAAGTGGAGGCAAAACTAAATATTGACCACCTTAAAAAATTAAAAGAAATTACCGGAGTCCCGCTTGTCCTCCATGGCGGGAGCGGGATAAACCGTCTTTCAGTTCTCGAAGGAATTAAAAATGGCATCACAAAAATAAACGTCGGCACAGAAATCCGCCAGGCCTATGAAAAGGGTTTAGATCTAGGCTTAAAGATAGAAAAAATAATTCGGGATTATTATGGAATTGAAGGCTCAGCTAATACGCTGTGCCTTTTAGATGGTTGATATATTTATAAGACGACATTGCAGCTATGGCCCCATCACCGCACGCTGTGACAATCTGTCTGAGATTCTTTTTCCTGACATCACCGGCAGCAAATATACCGTCTACTGACGCAGCCATATCTTCATTGGTTAAGATATAACCATTTTTATCCACTGAGACTAAATCTTTTATAAAACCGGTATTGGGCACAAGCCCTACAAATATAAACACCCCCTCGCAGGGGTAATATTTTTCCGTTTCCTTTTTCAGGTCTTTTATTTTTACTTTTTCTACGCCGTCTTTTCCGCTTATCTCAGTCAATATACTGTTAAAAAGAATTTTTATTTTCGGGTTCTCCTTTGCGCGCTTGCCCAGAAACTCCTGCGCCCGCAGTCTCTCCCTGCGGTGAACAATAGTTACAACCTTTCCAAATTGGGTAAGATAGATAGCCTCGTCAACTGCCATATCCCCTCCCCCGACTACTACAATCTCTTTATTTTTAAACAATGGTCCGTCGCAGGTAGCGCAGTAGGATACACCTCTTCCTGTAAGCTCCTCTTCTCCGGGGACACCTAATTTTTTGTATGCTGCGCCGGTTGCAATAATAACGGAACTGGCTTCATAGACACCTTCGTTGCCGGTGAGTTTAAATAGAGCCCCCATTTTTTTTAATGATACGATTTCATCACTAATAAATTCTACCCCGAGATTTTCAGCCTGTTTTTTCATCTTCTCCATAAGTTCCAGGCCGGAGATAGATTCAAATCCGGGATAGTTTTCAACCAGAGCAGTAAGGGCCACCTGCCCACCGGGAATAAGTTTTTCTATAACGAGCACCTTTAACCCGGAACGCTGCGCATAGATGGCGCTGGTCATGCCTGCAGGCCCCGCACCAAGAACAATCAAATCAAACATACTCAATAAGTTCTTTCATGGATTTACGACGACGGAGTTGTGGTTTTTCATCTGGATAGCCCAGAGGCGTGAGCGCTACTACGCGAACAGGCGATGGTATGCCCAGAACCTTTTTAACCTCTTCTTCTGAAAATGCGCCAATCCAGCACGTCCCGAGTCCGAGCTCCCATGCCGCAAGGGTTAAATGGTCAAAGGCAATTGCCAGATCCACCTCATGGCTGTTACCTTTCCCACCCATCTTTTGATAAGCATTTTCCGGATATGTGCATCCGACTATAACTATTGGTGCCTCTGCAATAAATTTTTGATCACGGCATACCGGGACAAGGGCATTTTTGACCTTTTTATCTTTTACTACAATGAATTTAAAAGGCTGGAAATTACAGGCGGTCGGAGCGAGTTGGAGCGCCTCTAAGACCTTGTTTAATTTTTCTTCTTCTATTGCTGTGGATTTATATTTCCGGATGCTTCTCCGCGATTTTATGGTCTCGAATGTATTCATTCTTTAGGTTTCCTTTTTATTTATTATAACATATTTTTCTCTCATCATTAAAAAAATTTATATAGTCAGGGGTGCGGTAGTCAGGAAATGTCCATGGGAAAGGGGTAAAGGTTTTGTCCTTAAAAAATAACGTAATTTCACCATATATGCCTTTCCCGAGATAAAGACGATGCGCATAATCTTTGTGAGTGGCAAGGACTACCTTGCTCAATGACAGATAACCCGGGTCCAGGTTTACCCGCCGCTTTTCACCGACTGAAAATTTAGACTCTAACTTCATAGTATACAACTTTATATCGATAAGCTTTTCAGGGGCGATGGGCTTTTTAAATATAAAAAACATCTTTTTTAAACCTCCCCCCATCTCCTCAGTATAATAATCTGTCTGCGTGAAATTAAATATTTTTGAACGGTTACTAATGGGGCCAAATCTTCGTTCCATGATATTGGATGCTTTCTCAATTAAAGAGACATCCTGTGTGAAGATGGCTGTGAAGAGAAAGACTAATTCCCTTTTTCCGGACAATGACCGAGACAGAGCCCGCATATACCCACCCCAATCTTACGTGAAAATTCTTTTACCTGTTTACAACACGCATCTCTGTCAAAATTCTCCGGAATATCTTTTATAGCGCCAACCGGACAGGATGCCTGGCAAGCGGAACATGAGCCGCAATCTTCTTTTATTGGTGCAGAAGGTTCAAGGACTAAATCCGTTAAAACTGTAGCCAGGCGGATGCTTGAGCCGTATTTCCTATTGACCAGGAGATTATTTTTTCCCCTCCATCCTAAGCCTGCAAGATTAGCGACCTCCCTATGTGAGATATGCCCCAGCTGCTTTTGCCAGTCTATAATTATTGAAGCAGGGATTGGAATTGCCCTGTATCCCTGCGATATTACCAGATTCGCTATAT
>JADHWT010000025.1 GCA_016783345.1 Candidatus Omnitrophota bacterium
GTTGTTATACAAAAGACGAGACTCCCATTTTTTGGATATTATTGCCTGATTATGGCTTTCCTGGCATTTTTCACGCTTTGACACAAATATTTAGTTGTGATATACTCATTTTAGTGCGCCTGTAGCTCAATTGGATAGAGCGCTTGGCTACGGACCAGGAGGCTGGGAGTTCAAATCTTCCCAGGCGCGCCAAAAAATTTCTCCCGGAATGCGAAGCACGCAAAAAAAAAGGTTCATGATGGAGGCAATTAAAGAGGCTAAAAAAGTCTCTGCCTCTCAAGAGGTGCCTGTAGGCGCTATTATTGTGTGTGAAGGCCGCATTATTGCGCGGGCCCATAACCAGGTTGAGCAGCTTCGAGATGCCACTGCCCACGCTGAGATATTGGCCATAACACAGGCAAGTAGTTATCTCTCAGATTGGCGTCTTAAAGGCTGCAGTCTTTTTGTGACGGTAGAACCATGCCTTATGTGTACCGGGGCGCTTAAGCTTTCCCGCATTAGGCATATTTATTTCGGGGCATACGATAGTAAAGAAGGGGCATTGATATCTCTGCCGCATCCTTCGTTTAAGTTTAAGGTGGAAGGGGGAATACTTAAAGAAGACTGCGCAGCACTTTTAAAAGAGTTTTTTTTAAAGCTGCGAAAAAAATCATGTTAGAGATAATCCCTTGGTGGAATTGGCCGATAATACTTTTTGGCGTTACCTTTGCAATCGGAATAGTGGCTGTCTTAGGCGGGGTTGGAGGGGGGGTAATTTTTGTGCCGGTTATGATTGGTTTTTTCCCGTTCCACCTAGATTTTGTAAGGAGTGCAGGACTTCTTGTCGCGCTTGCAAGCTCCCTTTCTGCAAGTCCTATTCTGTTAAAAAAGCATCTGGCGCATCTCAAACTCGCTATGCCGATGGCCCTTATTGCATCCATAGGTGCGATATTCGGCGCGATACTAGGGCTTGCTCTTCCCGCAGATATTGTACAGATTTCACTCGGGGTTACAATCCTTGTAATCGCCGCAATAATGCTAAAAGCAAAAAAGTCGGAATATCCTGAAGTTAAGAAAGCTGATACGCTTTCTACAATGCTTGGAATAAGAGGTACTTATCGTGAAGAGTCTACTAACGAAGTCATAAACTGGCAGGTGCATAAAACTCCCCAGGCCATGGTAACATTTGTTATAATCGGGTTGGTTGCAGGTATGTTCGGACTTGGTGCAGGATGGGCAACCGTACCTGTTTTGAATCTTATGATGGGGGTGCCTCTTAAGATTGCTGTCTCAACCAGCAGTTTTCTTCTTTCCATAACTGCCCCTTCAGCTGCATGGATATATATTAACAGGGGAGCTGTGCTCCCTATTCTTATTGTGCCTTCAGTTATCGGGATGATGTTAGGTGCGAGAATTGGCGCAAAGCTCCTTCCTAGAATTAGAACGAAGGCTATCAGATATATAGTAATTGGAGTGATGTTATTTTCAGGAGCAAGGGCTTTGTTAAAAGGCCTTGGATTTTAGTCATGCAAGAATTAAAACTTCCGGAAGAGTCGTTAATTTACGCAAGGCTTCTTAATGCCGGCAGGGCAATAGGGTTAGTAGCGCTTATTATTATTTTTGTTATATATATTGCGGGCATTATTCCGCCCAGGGTACCGTTAAATGAACTTTCAAATTACTGGGGCCTTTCAGCCAAAGATTATCTTACCAAGACTGGAATCCATACAGGATGGTCAGGGATTGGAATGCTTAGATACAGCGATATTCTGAATTTTCTACCGATTGCTTTCCTATCCGGAATAACAATTATCTGCTATCTGTCTATCATCCCGATATTTTTCAGGAAAAAAGATAGAATATATGCATGGATAGCAATATTAGAGGTGCTTGTCCTGGTTTTTGCAGCATCCGGTATCTTAAAAGTATGAAAAGATATAGATTGAGGATTGTAATTCCAGCCTATCCAGCATTTAACGTTTATTCTCGTATTGCCAGAGGAACAGTTGCATTAGGGCCAGTATGTGTTGCCAGCACTGTAAATGAAATGGAAAGATGGGATGTAGAAGTTATCGATGAAAATAATCTTCGTAGATATGGGCCCATAAGTAATTCACGTGGAGCTGACCATGAGTTTTTGCAGCGGCAAAGACCTGCGGATGTTGTTGGGCTTTATGGTGGATTAACCAGCACTATACCAAGACTTTATAAAATAGCCCGTTTTTATAAAGAGAGGGGAGTCATAACTATAGCAGGAGGGCAGCATTTCGTTGGAGATAATATAACCGAAGCATTATCTTCCGGTATTGACTATGTGGTTATTGGAGAGGGAGAAGAAACTATTAAAGAGCTTTTATCAGCTATAGAAAACAGACGAGATGTGAATAACATCAATGGTATTGCTTATTTAAACAATGGTGAGGTTGTCTATACTCCAAAAAGAGAGCCTATTGTGGATTTTGATAAATTGCCTTTACCGGATTTTTCATTAGTGCGTTACGCTAAAATTAAGCTGTATCCTGTTGGAAGAATACGGGGATGTGGGATGGATTGTGAGTTCTGCACTGTTAAAGGTAAGCCAAGATATGCTTCTCCTGAACGTCTGCTTGAATGTATCAGCTTCCTTCTTGAGACTAAAGATGCCAGACATTTTTTTATTGTTGATGACCTCTTTGGACAACAGCGAGATGAGACAATAAGATTTTGTAATATGCTCAGGGATTACCAAAAAAATATTGGTCAAAGATTAGATTTAACTGTTCAGATAAGATTGGATAAGGCTAAAGATTTAGAACTACTTTCTGCTATGCGCCAGGCGGGTATTGATGCAGTAGCAATTGGTTTTGAGTCCCCTATCGAAGAAGAATTAAAAGCCATGAATAAACATTTGAGCCCTGAAGATATGGTATCGCTTGCAAGGATATATCATAAATTTGGGTTCTTAGTGCATGGCATGTTTATTTTCGGCTATCCCTTACAAGAAGGTGTCGATGTTAGAATACCGGTAAAGAGAAGGATAAAAATTTTTAAATATTTTATAAAAAAGGCAAAACTTGATACTATACAGGTTTTATTGCCGGCTCCGTTACTTGGGACAAAGTTAAGAAATAGACTCCAAAAACAGAACAGGGTTTATTCGATTCAAGATGTGGGCTGGGAATATTATGATGGTAACTTTGTTCTCTTTGAGCCTGATGAACCTATGAGTGCTGAAGAAATGCAAAATGCTATTAGAAACATTATGGGCAGGTTTTATCAGTTTAGATATGTTTTTATGATAGGTCTAAATATATTTTCCTTTCCCACTTTAGTTTTTTTTATGCATAATATTAAATTAGGATGGAAGAAGTGGTATAGACCATGGCGTAATGCTTTGGTTCGTTTTGGTGGATGGGTTATTATGAAAGGATGGACTTCAGAATTTAAAAAAGGCGGCTTTTTGCGAAAATTACAAAAAGCGAAAGAGCGTCTAAAAACATCTCAAAACAACAACCCGCCCGCGTAGCTCAATTGGCAGAGCACATCATTCGTAATGATGAGGTTATCGGTTCAATTCCGATCGTGGGCTCCACTATTTTTTGCGGAGATGTGAAGGTAGTATCCTCAGGGCTTCTCGATATTTAGTGACAGTGCGGCGGGCAATTCGCATGCCTTTTTCTAAAAGTTTTTCTCTGATTTTTTCATCGCGTAGAGGGTGTAATATGTCTTCATTTTCAATCAAGGTTTCGATGTTTGCCTTTATGGTTTTTGAGGCAAGGGTGTCGGAGGCGAATCCCTTGGAAAAGAAGATTTTAAATGCAAATAGTCCTCGCGGCGTATCCATATATTTCGCGCTTATAGCCCGGCTTACAGTAGACTTATTAAGGTTAACCTTTTCTGCGATTTGATCCAGTGTGCATGGCCGTAAATATTCAATGCCATTTTCTATAAATTCACGTTGATATTTAACTATTTCCTCAGCCACTTTGATAATTGTTTGTTGTCTCTGGGCGATATTTTTAATGATCCAGTGTGCGGCCTGAAGTTTTTTTACTACAAATTCACGTGTGGATGCATTTTTTGATTGTTGGAGAATGTTTTTATATTGGCGGTTCAAGCGTAATCTGGGGGTATAATCACTATTCAAAAATGCCTGATAATCATTTCCTACTTTTTTCACAATGACATCAGGGATGATAGTTTGAGGAGCAAAGGAGGAGAATTTTCTCCCCGGTTTTGGTTCGAGCGTAGAGATAAAATGGATTTCGTCTTTAATTTTAGGAAGTGGCAAGTGGAGACGGGAGGCAATTTCCTGCCATTTCTTTTTTTCTAGTTCAGGCAGGTAGTCCTGGACTAGTTGTGCCGCAAGTGAAGTTTCTTTGCCAAGAAATTTGAGCTGAATGAGGAGACATTCTTTGAGATCCCTCGCTCCTACGCCTGTAGGTTCAAATTCCTGGATAAGATTTAAGGTATCTATTACTTTTTTTTCATCTACTGCCATAAATTGAGATAGTTCAGTTGTGGTAGCTTTGAGATATCCATTCGCATCTATATTTCCGATGATAGCTTCACCGACTTTTTCTTCTTCGGGCGTTGTTGCCGAAAGTTTTAATTGCCATAGGAGATGATCCTGAAGGGACAAATTTTCTCTAAGGGAGCTCTCAGCAAAGGCCCGTTTTTCTTCCTTTTCTATCTGAATAGAATGACTGAAAGTAGATAGTCTTTCTTCCCATTCCTTATTAGAAGATAGCTTTTCCAGTTCTTCTAGAGAAGATGGTTTTTCCTCTGATAGAGGTCCTTCACTCTTGGGCGGCTCTTCTTCAAGAAGGGGATTTTCTACAAGTTCGGTTTCAATAAGTGTCCTTAATTCCATAAGTGGCAGCTGCAGCATATGAAGGGCCTGCCTTAATTGTGGAGTAAGGATCAGCTTCTGTTGTAGAATCGGTGCCAGTCTTTGTTCAAGTTTCATAAATTTCTCTATAAAAAGTATAACATCTTGAAGGGACTCGGTCAAAAGGTTTTTAAAAAAATGTTAGGCACGATATAATTTAGATGATATAATATATGTTGAGCGTAAAGAGGAAATAGGAAGTGGTTAACAGATATCCCTTGTCGCAGAAGATGTTGAGTAAAATCTCTTCGATTTTTTACTCAACGCGACTTCGGGATCAATTCGCGCACACGACTTACGAGCACTACGTTGCGTAAGCCGTGCGCTCATTGAGGAGTAAATTATGAAGGTAGCAGTAGATCTGGAGGCATGTATCGGTTGTGGCGCATGTGTAGACATATGTCCGGATGCATTCAAGATGGAAGATGATAAAGCCATTCCATCTGGTCAAGAGCTTTCCGAGGAAACCGTAAAAAGCGCCAAGGAAGCTCAGGATACCTGCCCTGTAGATGCAATTGAAGTAATCTAAAAATAGTTGCAGCGCATCGATAAGATAATAACTATTCTCCGTAAAAATTCTGCGGATAGCTCTACTGCACTGAGATATAAAAAACCTTTTGAGCTTTTGGTTGCTACTATTCTCTCTGCCCAGTGCACAGACGAGAGGATCAATAAACTGACGCCAGGCCTTTTTAAAAAATATAAGGGCCCGGCTGCTTTTGCCGGGGCAAATGTAGCAGAATTAGAAAAAGACGTCCGTTCAGCAGGGTTTTATAGAAATAAGTCCAGAAATATAATAGGTGCTTCTCAAAAGATTATGAAAGACTTTGGAGGCCGCGTCCCGGAAAATATGGAGGCCCTGCTTACCCTGCCGGGTGTAGCTCGTAAGACTGCCAATATTGTTCTCTCTAGCTCCTTCCGTAAAGCTGAGGGTATTGCTGTAGATACACATGTCAAGCGGCTTTCTGGGCGTTTGTCTTTAAGTAAGGCCAATAACCCTGAAAAGATAGAAAAAGATTTGATGAAAATTATTCCTAAGAAAGATTGGCTTGATTTTAATTATTTACTGGTCAATCATGGCCGTAAGATTTGCCATGCCAGGAAACCACTCTGCCGTGAGTGTCGGCTAAACCACCTTTGCCATTCTTTTGGTAAGATGGTATAAATCTCGGTTATTTTATGGCTTTTAACAAAGTAATTTTGATTAATCCATCCTATGCAGGCAGCCATTGGGGAGCTGTTCGGCCGCCTGTGGGTTTAGGATATCTCTCTGAGATGTTTACATCTAAGGGCATCGAGCACGGGATAGTGGATATGTCTCTGGGCTATAAAAAAAGAGACCTCTTCGGTTTTATAGAAAGATTTAAACCGGACCTGGTTGGCCTTTCTCTCCTCACTTTTCGTTACAAAGATACATATAATTTAATCAAAAATTTAAAAGAGAGATTTTCTTCGATTTCGATAGTTGTAGGTGGCCCGCATGTCACAACGAATGAAAAAAAGATTCTGGAGGATGTAGCTCATATAGATTTTTGCATTACTAAAGAAGGTGAGCTCTCTTTAATTGAACTTATTCAAGGGGACCGGTTTAAGACAAACGGGCTTATCTTTCGTAATGGCCGAAAGATATGCTACAATAATTCTAATGCCTTTATAGACAACCTGGACAGTCTCCCTTTCCCGCGATATCGTAAATTTTCGTTAAAAAAGTATGTTGCCAGAGAGATAGGTATCATTACTTCCCGCGGTTGTCCATATAACTGTATATTCTGCCATGAAACCCTGGGCAAAAGATTTCGCATGCGTAGTGCCGGAGGAGTGGTTGAGGAAATAGCTTACTGGTTTAGAGAAGGTTATCGCGATATCTTAATCCTGGATGATAATTTTACTATGGATGAAGGAAGGGCCTTAGAGATATGCGCAGGGCTTGGAAACAAGAATTTAAAGGGGGTACGCCTTAGGCTTGCTAATGGTGTAAGGGCTGATAGAGTTAATAAAAGACTTCTCACCGGAATGTGGGATGCGGGTTTTAGATACATATCATTTGGTGTAGAGGGGGGCAACAATCGAGTGCTTAAGGCCATTGGTAAAGGTGAAAGAATGGAGGAAATAAGAGAGGCAATTTCTTTATCTGTTAGTATTGGTTTTGAGGTTACGCTCTTCTTTCTTGTTGGGACACCTCTAGAGCGAAGAGAGGATGTAGAGGATTCAGTGACCCTGGCTCAGCAATTTCCTGTTTTTGATGCTAAATTTTATAATCCTGTACCTTTCCCACGCACAAAACTTTATGATTGGGTAAAAGAAAATAATTTTTTTGTTGAAAGACCGGAAGAATATCTAAACAATGCCTCTCACTGGGACAACCGGCCCGTCTTTGCTACCCCGTGGTTTACGAAGGCCCAGAGAAGGGATGCCCTGGTCTATACCCGCAGGATTCGCCGCAAGATTAGAAGGCGCGCTATAGAAAGGCGCTTGAGACGTATTGCCCCTTTAAATCAGGCAGCGGGGTGGCTGTTTTCCCTTGAGGTTGTTCAGGAGATACTCCAGTCTAATCGCGTAATCCGCAGATTCTTACAGGATTTTTTTCATGGAATTAAAAATAGCTATCGTTCATGACTGGCTGGCCTCAGCTGGAGGAGCCGGGGGCGCTGAAAAGACCCTCGAGGCAGTTTTAGAGATTTTCCCCGATGCCCATGTGTATACAACTGTCTATAATCCAGAACGCATGCCTGAAAGATTTCGCAGGTATAATATCCGGACCACCTTTGTTCAGAAATTACCTTTTGCCAGGACCCATTATCAATTATATCTACCACTTATGCCTATAGCCATAGAAAATCTAAATCTGAATAAATATGATATTGTCATAAGTTTTAATCACAGCTTCGCTAAGGGAGTAATTACAAAGCCTTCTACTCTACACATCTGTTACTGTTATACGCCGCTTCGATACGTATGGGATATGTATCGAACCTATCTTACTTATGAAGATATCTCCGGGTGGAAAAAAACCTTTATTCCGTTTGTCTTTAATTATCTTCGCGCGTGGGATGTCATTTCGAGTTTCAGGGTGGACAAATTTGTGGCAATTTCAGAGCATATTGCCCGGCGTATAAAAAAATATTATGGCCGTGAAGCAGAGGTAATCTATCCTCCGGTAGAGGTGGATAAATTCTCTCCCTCTACGAAAAGAGAGAACTTTTTTTTAATAGTCAGCCGGCTCGTCTCTTACAAGCGCATAGATTTAGCTGTTAAGGCCTTTAATGAATTAAGGCTTCCACTTGTTATTATCGGCACAGGGCCGCTGGCCCGCAGGCTTAAAAAGATGGCGCAGCCTCATATAAAATTTATTGGTAGACAAAATGATAATATTGTAAGAGAATATTTATCTAAGTGCCGCGGGCTTATTTTTCCCGGGGAGGAAGATTTCGGGATTACCCCGGTTGAGGCTATGGCCTCAGGGGCACCTGTCATTGCCTGCAAGCGTGGCGGGGTATTAGAGACTATTGATGAGGAGAGCGGAGTATTTTTTTCTGAAGCTGTTCCTTCTTCTCTGATTAAGGCTGTCAGGGATTTTGATAAAAAAAGTTTTTCTACTGAGAGGATGATAGAGAAGGCCTCTCGTTTTGATAAAAAGACGTTTCAAGATAGATTCTTAAATATGGTTGAGGAGAGCTCTCGGGAGTGGAGTAAAAGATGATTAGAGCAGGATTTTTTCCCGGAAAGAGGGATATATTCTTTAGAGAGCTCGCCTTGCTCAGGAATAATATTCAGTGGGATATATTGCCTCCCTCGAAGTATTATCCAATAATTAAAGCCGTTGGTGATTATCTTTTTACTTTTATGCTTTTAACTTTTTTTTCTCCTCTCTGGCTAATAATCATGGCCTGGATTAAACTGGATAGTCCCGGCCCTGTTTTTTTTAGACATTGGCGCACCGGCACTAAAGGAAAGCCCTTTATGATGTATAAGTTCAGGTCTATGTCCTATGGCGTAGAGCCGCATGCGCCTACACCCATTGCGCCGCATGACGCCCGTATCACTACAATCGGCCGGATCATCCGGAGGTTCGGTATAGATGAGATGCCGCAGTTAATCAATGTCTTAAGGGGAGAGATGAGTCTGGTAGGCCCCAGACCTGAGATGTTATTTATTGTGGATAGATATAGTGAGATTGAAAAAAAGAGGCTTTTAGTTAAACCGGGGATAACCGGACTATGGCAGATTATTGGAAGAAAAGATAAACCAATTCACGAAGACCTGATGCTGGACCTGCTTTATATTAAGAAGCAGTCCTTTTCCTGGGATATGTTTATTCTGTTTGAGACTATCCCAAGTCTCCTCATGTCAAGGATTATATGGTAATGATAAAAATAAAGGTTATTGGGGTAGGCGGCGCCGGAGTAAATACTGTAAATCGCCTGACCGGCAAAAAACTCCCGGGGGTTGACCTTTTAGCTGTAAATACCGATGCCCAATCGCTTCAGGCTTCCAATGCAAGTGAAAAAATTCAAATTGGGCCGACACTGACTAATGGCAATGGCAGCGGCGGCAGTGCTGAGACCGGCAGGATGGCTGCTAATGAAAGCCGCCAGGAATTGGCCGGGGCCATGGGAGGGATAGACCTTGTCTTTATTACAGCCGGACTGGGCGGAGGAACAGGGACAGGTGCCAGCCCTACAATTGCCGGACTCGCCAAAGAGGCAGGGGCTGCTGTAATTGTCATAGCCACGACGCCATTTTTGTTTGAAGGGCAGGGGAGGATGAGAAATGCTCAAGAGGGGATATCTCTTCTGGAAAATGAGGCAGATACAGTAGTAGTCATTCCGAATCAAAAACTTTTTAATGCAAGCTCAGAAGGGATTTCTCTGCAGGATGCATTTGAAAAAGCCGACCTTGTTTTTATTAATGTCATCAGATCAATAACCGATCTCATCACAACACCGGGACTCATCAATCTTGATTTTTCCAATATCAAGGCTGTAATAACTAAAGGCGGCCGTGGATTCTTTGGCCTTGGCCGGGCCTCCGGCGTGGATAGAGTAAATAAGCTTGTAGTAGAGACATTCTCCTCCGCCCTTTTAGAAGATGTCGACATAAAAGGCGCAAGTTCTTGCCTTGTCAATATCTATGGGTCCGAAAAACTCTCTTTTAAAGAGGTCAATCAGATCATGGAGGTTATTTCCGGTATGCTTGCCTCAAAAGCCAATATTGTTTTTGGCGTCACAATTGACCGCAATTTAAAAGATGAGCTCCGCATGACAGTTATCGCTACCGGAATAAAAGCCGCATCTATACCTCCCTCACCCTCAGTAAAGTGGCCGGATGTCTTTGACTATACTGAGAAATTAGACGTCCCTTCTTTTTTGAGAAAAAAATAGTTGGCAAGAAAAGCGAAGTTAAGCTGTGCCTTCATCTATCCTGAAGACTATTCTCTCGGCATGTCAAATCTTGGTTTTCAGGTAGTTTATGACTTGCTTGACAGCCATCCGGATGTAAAGGTTGAAAGGTTTTTTTTCTCTCGAGAGTGCAAACCCAAAAGTCTGGAGACACACCGCAGTTTAAAAGAGTTTGACTTAATTGCGTTGAGCCTCAGTTTTGAGCCTGATTTTTTTAAATTCATAGAGATGCTTAAGGCTTCAGATATACCTCTATTTAGTTCGGAGAGGCCGGCCGGTTCACCCATGCTTATAGGCGGAGGGATTGCCCTTAGCGCTAATCCTGAGCCCTATGCAAAATTTCTGGATATAATATTTCTCGGTGAGGCAGAGGAGGTTATTTATCCATTTCTTGAAACATTGCTTCAATTTAAAAGAAAGCGGTGGGAGATAAGAGAGAAATTTTTTGAGAAGGTTGTAAGTATCCCTGGATTTTATGTTCCATCGCTAAACCCTCGCGCCAAAAATGTTGGAATGAGGATAAAAAAGGTAGAAGTAAAATCCCTGGATAAAAGACCTGCCTGCTCTGCGATTATCTCCGGAGAGGCAAGTTTTAAAAATGTCTTTCTCCTGGAATTAAACCGGGGCTGTCCATGGAAGTGTCTCTTCTGTCTTATTGGCTGGACCGGGGGTAAGACACGGTTTTTAAAAAAAGAAATAGCTATAAAAAAAATAGAGGAGGGATTAAGATTTACACCCAGACTCGGACTTGTCGGTACAGCCTTGACGAGTTATAATGGTGTAGGTGAGATCGTAGATAGTGCCATGGCAAAAGGCGCGCGCATTTCATTTTCTTCCCTCCGCTTAAACTCGGGTGATTCGCAGTTTTTAGAGACACTTAAGAAAAGCGGACAGAAGATGGTTACTATTGCCCCTGAGGCAGGGAGCGAGAGATTGAGATTCCTGCTCGGTAAGGAGATAAAAAACAGTCAGATAGAAAATACTTTAAGGCTTTCCTGTGAGGCCGGGCTTAGCCGGATAAAATTATATTTTATGTATGGCCTGCCATGGGAAAGGGAAGAAGACATTGATGCTGTTATTTCTTTTATTTGCTCGGCCAGAAAAAAATTTCGCAGGCTCAAATTTATTGTAAGCCTGTCTCCGTTTGTCCCGAAACCCTGGACACCATTGCAGTGGGTTCCTATGGAGAGAGAGGATGTCTTAAAGGATAAACTGAGTTATCTAAAGAAAGGCCTTTTTTCTATCGGTGGTGTCAGGGTTACGGCAGAGAGTATCAGGAGGGCTCTCATGGAGGCGCTTTTAAGCCGCGGAGATAGAGGGATTATAGAGCATATGCTAGTGGTTTCTCATAAGGAGTTACAGGGTCTTAGGGAGCAATATATCTATCGTGAGAGACGAGAATCTGAATCTTTCCCCTGGGACTTTGTTGATAATGGGTTAGATAAAAAGGAACTTTACAAGTTATATGAAAATAGGTTTGCGCTGGCATGAAATCTCAAAAAATTAACGAGGTCCGTCAAAGGATTGAATCAGCCTGCGCGCGCTCCGGACGCAATCCTTCGGAGATAGTTCTAATAGCTGTGACCAAGACAGTTTCACCGGAGACAATCCAGGAGGCTATAAGATGCGGTCTTAATACCTTCGGGGAAAATAAGGTCCAGGAAGCCGGGAAAAAGATTAATGAGCTCGGGCTAGAGGCAGGAATTAGCTGGCATATGATAGGCCATCTTCAGACAAATAAGGTCAAAGATGCTATTGAGTTATTTAGTCTTATCCATGCCGTAGATAGCCTCAGGCTTTGTGAGAAAATAAATGAAAGGGCCGATAAAATCGGGAAGGTAGTTGATATCCTTTTAGAGATAAACTTAAGCGGAGAAAAAACAAAATATGGCTTTTCTGAAAAAGGATTATTTGATATTATTAAATCTATGGAGAAATATCCTAATATCAGGATCAGGGGTCTTATGACAATGACCCCATTTTCTGAGGAGCCTGAAGATTCCCGCAAATATTTTCGCAGGCTTTTTAAACTAAGTCGGAATATTAGAGAGATGCCGTTACCACGCAATGTAGAAATGAAATATATCTCTATGGGAATGACACAGGATTTTGAAGTGGCAATTGAGGAAGGCGCTAATATGGTTCGTGTTGGAAGGGCAATATTTGGAGAGAGGGGTTAAAATGTTAAATAAAAAGATTGCAATTATCGGAGCAGGGAAGATGGGCAAGGCGTTGATAAGAGGGCTCGTCTGCCCTAAAAATATCATGGTTAGTGATAAAGATAAATCCAAATTAAAATCTTTTGCGGGAAAGAAGATTAAAACCACTACATGCAATATTAAGGCTGTTGAATGGGGGGAGGTAATAATACTGAGTGTTAAACCTAAGGATATGGATGATGTCCTGAAAGGGATTGTTTCGGCACGCTTCGCAGGTCCCGCAAGTGCCCTGAAGCGCAAACTTTTTATTTCAATAGCAGCAGGAATAAAGACATCCTTTATAGAAAAGAGATTGGGGCATGTCCCCGTTATAAGGGTTATGCCAAACACGCCTGCATTGATTTGCGAGGGGATGTCAGCTATTTCTCCTGGTAGATTTGCCAAATCCAGAGATGAGCATATTGCCGGAGCTATTTTCGGGAGTGTCGGCTCTGTAATGAAGTTCCCGGAGAGGGATATGGATGCCGTTACTGCCTTAAGCGGAAGCGGTCCGGCTTATTTCTTTTTTCTCATGGAGGCGCTCACACTGGCTGGAAAGAGAATGGGTATTTCAAATAAGGATAGCCTCGCCCTTACTTTACAGACAGCTTTGGGAGCGGCGCTTCTGGCTAAAAAGACCGGCATTCCCCCGTTTAAATTAAGAGAGATGGTTACCTCCAAGGGAGGAACAACAGAAGCTGCATTGAAAATTCTGGGGAGCAGCAGGGTGAAAGAGGCAATAATAAAGGCAGTAATTAAAGCCAAAAAACGCTCCGTGGAATTATGCAAAAATTAATTTCTCTTTTCAAATACCGGGAGCTCTTAAAGAATCTCGTCCTCAAAGAACTAAGACTCAGGCATAAGCGTTCATTCTTAGGGTTTTTTTGGTCAGTGCTGAATCCTCTATTGATGATGGCTGTTTTCTCTATTGTCTTTAAAGGACGGTTTAACATAGAAAAATATCCTGCCTTTCTCATAACCGGGCTTCTGCCATGGAATTTTTTTGCTGTTGCCCTGGCCAATAGCGTGCATTCACTCATCACAAATGGAGGGCTTATAAAACAGGTCTATTTCCCCCGGGCCATTATTCCG
>JADHWT010000026.1 GCA_016783345.1 Candidatus Omnitrophota bacterium
CTTTCTCGGACAATAAAATATCAATATCTATCGAAAGGCGCTCCGGTGGAAACTGATGTAATAATATTGATGTGCCTCCCTTGAAAATAAGGCCAGGATAAACCTTAAGGAGCCCTTCCAACAGACTGAAGACGCGCACTGTCTTTTCAAATATACCGGGATCGCTAACTTTCAGCTCTTTTCGTAAATCTTCTATTTGGTTTTTATTGAACATATCATCCTCTGGCAATTATAGAGGTTTGCCAATTTCTTGAAGTAGTTGGCAAACCTCTATGCCGTAACTCTCTTTGATTTCAACAAGTTGTGAAAATATACCTTCCAAGCATTTCCTACGCTTACTATAGCTATGAACAAGGCGAATATCCATCCTGTATTCTTGAATCAACTCCCGCCATATTTCCAAATAATCCGATCGCCCAATGTAATTATACTTATCCAAATCCATAAACATGTCGATCAAGATTTTCTCCAAGGCCGGAACATGGCCGACCCGTGGTGATCTGGAAACTATACCCCTCACAACAAGCGGATTACGCGTCACATCAAACGATTCAAAGAATATTTTAGATCTGCGCTCCCTTAAAACATTCTGAAATTTAAGATATAATTTGTCATAAACAGAAGGAAGAACGTCCTTCTCAACCTCAACAAAAGTAATATGATGTGTCTGTGTATGGTGGTAAAAAGATTGCAACATCTTGGTATCCCAAACAATAAAATCAGTGACCAGCGGGAATTCCTTTTTAACAAACTGCGTAATATCTTGAGCGCGCTCTATCGTTGGTAATGTAAATACTTTCACCACCGAACTGTAACAACCATACCCGGCATCAAAAACAAGCTTCTCCGCCTTCAATTGAGATAAATAGTCCCACAGTATTTTTCTGCCTAGCCTCGTTTCCCGCGCAATCTGCGATAAAGAAAAATACCTATGCTTTTTTATATATTCTCTGACTAATTCTTTTTTATTCAAATCACACCTCTTTCTCTTCATTATTCTTCGACCTTAATTGTATCAAACCATTTTTTTGTTTTCAAGCACAAATTGATTAAGGGTTCTTTGGCTCCACAATTCCTTTTGAAGCATTTACCCTACCCTAACTACCTACCTCCCTAAAAAAGTCCTCAATCTGATCCATATTGAAATTAAGATGCTTATTGAACGGCCAGAAGCCTTCACTTCTAAACTGCCCCGGCCGCCAATAGACAATGACAGCGGTAATAAGGGTTCTGAAAAAGAAAAGCACCCCATAAAAGCCTGTGTGGCGCTTGCTGCTAAGGCAGAAGGTTCGCTTAAGTGTCAACAGTGGCTGGGGAGGAAGGAGTCGAACCTTCACTTACTTGGTTCAGAGCCAAGCGTGTTGCCATTACACTACTCCCCAACAAATTGTTTGAAAAAATTAAAATATTTTTCCTATAGTTAAAAGTAAAGCGCCATTTTTAGTAGCTGAGATTTGATCGTCGTAGTGGTATTTAAGATTATAGGCCCATCCATCAGACTGCCTGAGGCCAATGGTAGTATCATGCAAAACAGCATCTCCTATAATTTCATCATAATTGGATAGATATGGGGTGAGGTTAAAGATTTTTTTGTCAAGATCAAGCCTCAATCCAAGTTTAGCATCAACATGCCAACGGCTTACAAAGGTGTTATCTGCATTCGTGCCGACCCGCGCGAGAAAATTAATTCTTCCTAAATTGCCAATGCGGCCAAATGTAAGGCCCTCTTTTTTATTGCGATAGAGATGCCAGCCAGGAGAAGAGATCCCAATCTCATAGACGTTTAAATCATCTTTTCCAAACTCATTACTGCTATCAACTAAATGTCCGGAGCGGTGATTGAAATAAAATCCAACACTATATCCGTTCCATTCCTTCTCCAGCCCGCCTACTGTAACATAATAGAGATTGTCATCCGAGCCGGTCAGATAAAAACTCTGGGCCTCATAGGCAAAAGTAATCCCCTGATAGCCGCGGCTGACAGCAGGGATATTTCCTAAAAGGTCTATATCAGCCAGGACTCTACCTCCTTCACCAAATCCAAAAGTAAGCATCCCTCCATAATCCATAAACTGAGGCTCAACTGACTCCTCTTCCTTGAGAGGCGCCCCTGCCTCTACCATAACACCTAAATAAAACCCTTTGTCATTTATATTCAAGGTGGTACTGTCAGCAATGTAACGGAGCACTATTGAATTGACTGTCCCATTGGCACCATAGAAACTCAAGTTCGGTCCTATTTCAAGGTCAGTTTCAATATCATTTGAGGTAATAAGGGTATCCAGTTCTCCTTCAAGACTTAGCCCCATATCCCTCTTATGCCAGAGATTATAAATAAAACCGCTTTCCAGAAGGGCATGGCCATCCATAGCAACTTTATGTGTTGAGCCGCTAAGAGAGAGCTTCCATTTTAAGCCATGAGAGAAATCTCTCACCAGATAATCTTCAGTCAAAATAGAGCCCCCGATTAAATCCAGATGATGCGCTCCTCCTGTGTCAAATTTAGCTGTGCCTTGACGACGATAAAATATAGAACCAAGGAGATTAGGTTTAATCCTTTTAATAAGCCCTCCTTCCACCCCATAATTTGTTTCAGGGACAACAAACCTTGCTGTGCCGCTTATGTTCTCAAACGGAACATTTTGTTTAATAGTTAAATAGGCTGCTCCATCTTCGGGAAATTGATAGAAGGGAAGATAGGTATCGATAGTTCCATTGGTATCATATTTATCCATATCCATAAACCATCCAAGACCTATACGCACATTGATGAGGTTACGATAATCTACAATATCTTCCTCTTCTTGAGCAAAGGCATTTAGGTTCAGGCCTAGGAGGAAAATAATCAACAAAAAAATCTGGGACAGTCCCGATTCTACGAGCTTCACTCCGTTCGCTCCGTAAATCTTGGGACAGTCCCCATTTTTTTGGCTTTTTCCAATCCTTCACGTAACCGCTTTAGAGTAAGCTCCTTACCCATTATAGCCATTGTCTCAAATATACCCGGGGTAACAGTCATCCCTGAGATGGCCACCCGCAAAGGCTGGGCAATAGCTTTGAATTTAATATTTTTTTCCTGAATAAAACGCTTAAATACATCCTCCAAATTTTTAACACTAAAGTCAGAAACACCCTCTAAAGCCCTGTAGATTTCTTCAAGCCAGAGAATGGTATCTTTATCCGAGAGATATTCTTGTAATATCTCTTCTGGATAGTCGATTTCTCCCGGGAAAAGGTAACGGCCAAAAACAGCTACCTCAGAGAGAAGATGAAGTCTCGATTTAAGCAAACCTACTATGTTTCTAAGCCCGGCCTCTGTTATTTCCTTAAACCCTGCCTTTTCTACAAAAGGCACAGCCTCCCTGGCGAGGGTGTCGTCGTCTAACATCCTTAGATGATGGCTATTTATCCAGGTAAACTTCTTTTCATCAAATATTGAATAACTGCGATTTATTCCTTCAACAGAAAAATGTCTTATGAGGTCTTCGGTAGTTAATATCTCTATTTTATTACGCGGACTCCAGCCAAGGAGCGCCAGATAATTCCTCAAAGCCTCGGGTAAAAAGCCCTTCGCCCGGTAATCCTGGATTGTTGTAGGCCCATGGCGTTTACTAAGCCTTGCCCCATCAGAACCGTGTATAAGAGGTAGATGCAAAAATTTAGGCCTGGTAAATCCCAGGGCATCATAGATATTTAACTGTAACGGGGTATTAGAGATATGGTCTTCACCGCGGATTACGTGGCTTATCTCCATCAAACTATCGTCTACTACGCAGGCAAAATTATAGGTAGGCACCCCATCGGATTTAATAATGACAAGGTCCTTGAGTTCTTTATTTAAAAATTTAATCTCCCCCCGGAGCAAATCAGTAAATCTCGTGTCACCCGGAGGGATACGGAATCGTATTGCCCCTTCATCCCTGTATGCCTTATCTTCTTTAACCAATCTTTGCGCCTGGTCCTGATATAGAGAGAGTCTCTCCATCTGAAAATAAGGGCCATACTTTCCTCCTGCCTCAGGACCTTCATCCCAGTTTAGCCCGCACCATTTTAACCCATCCAGGATATTTTTTACTGCCTCTTGGGTAGAGCGCTCCCGGTCAGTATCTTCAAGGCGCAGGATAAATGTCCCTTTATAATGGCGGGCAAAAAGCCAGTTTAGAAGCGCCGTCCTTGCGCTGCCCAGGTGTAAAAAACCAGTAGGGCTCGGCGCAAAACGTACTCTTGGTTTTTTAATGAGAGGGATATAATTAAGTCTACTTCTGACTAAGTCCTTGTTCTGCGACCTCCAGCAATTTCTTTGCACTGGCAGAATCCGGATCGAGCTTTAAGGCCTTTAAGGCAAGGGTTTTCGCCTTAACATATTTCTTTTCGAGAAAATACTTCTTCCCTTTATCGACTAGATTAGAGACCTTGAGAGGTGTTTTTTTTAGCTGCCTCTGTGCCTTGATAAGCCCTTTGCTAGCTGCTTTACAACCCGGATCAATGGCGAGGACCTTTTGAAATTCCTCTACACTCCCTTTATAATCCTTACGCCGGTATAGATATTTACCCCTCTTAGAGTACTTCTTAACCGCTTCTTTTGCATCCGCTATACCTTCGCGCTTCACCTTTTCCAATTCAGCCTGTTTATTTTCCTCTATTATCCGGCGCACTTTCTGAATACGTTTTTGCGCTGCGCTATTAGCCGGAGTCAATGAAGTTACCTTTTCCCATTCCTTAATCGCCGTATCATAGTCCCCATCTTTATAGGCAGCGTTACCCCTTGCCATATATATCCCTGCCATAACTTTTTCTTTTTTAGGAGATGGGAGTTTTGCAGCTTTAGCCCACTTCTTAGATTCTTTTGTATCCTGCAAGGCCTTTTTCTCCTCTGCCCTGGCTATCATTCCCTGGGCATTCTGGCTGATCTTCTCCATCCCATCAAGTCCATAATGATGGGCGAGCTCTTTCTCGCGCTTTAGCATGGCATTAGCTCTTTTCTTCTCTTGCTTAACCTTCTTTTTCTCTTGCTTAACCTTCCTCTTCTCTTCCTGGTTAGCTAACCACCTCTGCCAGGCAGCCTTAACGTTTCTTTCACTTTGAAGCCTTCTTCCTGCCTTTCCCTTTATTGCCTTCTCAACCCCTTCTTTTTGTTTCTTAATGGCAGCTTCTTTCCCGGTCTCGGCCAGAAGTTTTGCTTTTGCTGCCTTGAGATATTCAGCTGCTACTTTATAATCCGGATCCATCTTTACAACCGTCTCAAATTGTCTGACAGCAAGCTTATAGTTCCCTTCCCGAAAATACGTCCTGCCGGAAAGATACTTTTGCTGAATAATGGCCCCTTCCTCTTTCCCTCCGGCTAAAAGAACCGCTTCTCCAAGAAAACACAGAACAAAAATTAACCCTATTACCTTCCTCATTTTCCCCTCCCCCATTTATTTTGTTTCTTTAACCTTAACCTTGCCTTTTTTAATTTCTTCAATTGCAATAAGACACGGATGCACCTCATTAGTTTCTATGAGAGGCTTCTCCCCCATGAATATTTCCTTTGCCCGTTTAGAAGCAAGGACAACCATACGGAATGTATTGTCCATCTTATTCTCAAATACAGGCTTTTTTTTAGCCCGAGCCCGGGTCAGAGAAAGAACCTTCTTCTTTTTCTTCGTTTTTGTCATATATACCAAATCTATTCTATTATATAAAAATAGATTAATCTGTCAAGACTAATTTTTAAAATTCCATTCGTTTAAGATTCCTCACCCCGGAATAGAGTGGCAGGAAGGCAGTTAATATGCTTAACATAATTATAGCGGACATGGCCCAGAATAAAAAACGATGGAAAAAAGCCGTAGTGATAGTCCCTTTAATGAGGAAAAGATGTAATGGCAGCCCTATAAGACTTACTGTAATCAGGACATAACCGAGGCTCAGGATAAAATCAAGTGTCCCTCCAAGACCTGAGACAATGCGGGAAGGATTGTCAGAACGAAAATTCGGGAAGACTGCCCCAAGGCCTATTGACAGCCCGCTCAGCGCAAAAGACATAAATCCTACGATAAGACAGGATAAGGTAAAAATCAATCTATCGACATTTAGCATAATATTCGAAAATATCATTAAACCTTCTGTTATAAAAAAAGATAAAATAACGCTGCACCAGAACTTCTGCAGGAGCAGCTTTTTAAAAGAAATAGGCGCAAGGCCGATAAACCAGAACCTCTTTCCTTCCAGGGAGAAGAGTGGAAACATAAAACGCGTGGTAAGGGTTGATAGCGTAAGCCCCATAGCGGTTAGATTAAAAAAAGAAATAATATTTTTCCAGAACGGGGAAAGGATGCCGTAGTTACGATTACGAAGATTAGCGATATATAAAGCAAGAAGACCGAAAAAAATAATAAACTGTGTCCATTGAGACGGGTCGCGGATGAAGGTGCGGATATCCTTAAAAAGCAGGGCCCTGCAAGGGGGAGACAGAACAGGAAAAGATTTCTCCACACGCCCTATAATGCCTCTCCCCAGAGGATATAATCTCTTTATCCCCCATCCCTTTGTCTTTATCCATCCCGGATAATAGAGCTTAGGGACGAAGGCAAAAAGGAGATAAGGGAGATAAAGGGCATTGGCAAGTAAGAGGAAAAAGAAAAACAAAGAATGAGAGAGCTCTCTTTTCCCGGCTAAAAGTATCCCTTCACTCGCCCAGTAACTGGGTAAAAGCGGGTGCTGGCTAAATTGAAAGCCCTTTAATAATTCATTCATCATAGGGGAAAACTCAAAGTGTGAGAGAAAAATCATGCCCGGTATAACTATCACCAGTATTGCAAGAAGTAAGACTCTAGGACGCTTTAGAGGATAAAATCGCGCTATAATCATCATGAGCCCCACCCCCAAAGCGGCGGGGATAAGGATAAAGGTGAGAGTTACAGGAACGAGAAAAAGATAAAACCAGAAAGATACACCCCTTACATGGGCGAAACTCAAAAGGAGCGGTCCCCCTAAAAACACAAATGCCCATGAACTAAAAATGACAGTCTCTCCAAACTTGGTCAAAAAAATGGACCGAAAATTTATAGGAAGGGTAATCAGGAATTCAAGTTCTTTATCCATATAGAGCGTTGCCAGGGCAACAATGACGTTACTGAATATGAGCATGAAAAAGACAACCACAAAGAATAACGCAATAAGTCTATCCATTAAAAGGCGGCCGAATGGAGGGAAATTCATAAGGTAATTAAACCCCTCATAAAAAAGCAGGTACCCGCCGACGAGGAAAAAAATTATAAAGAAGGTAATAACGCCTATTTTAAGTGAAGAATGCCTCCTCAAATGTCTTATTGAATTTTGGAGCATCCACAGGCGGGTACGCAGGATATGTTTCATAATAAGTAAAAATTTAAAGCTAAAAGAGATGCTATTTTCGTAGCCGGATATCTTTCTTTCGAGCGGGCACGGTGTCCTGACTGGCGAAGCCGTGGCGAAGGACGAGCGAGAGAGAAAACTAAGTGTAGTTTTCCACGCAGGGGAAAACAAACGCTCCGGCGGAAAATACGCATCTCTTTTAGCTTTTCGTTAGTTCCAAAAATATATCCTCTAAGTGCCCTGCCTCTTTTGCCTTGCTCTTTAGCTCACTTAATGTGCCCATGGCGATAAGATTTCCATGATCAATAATAGCGATGCGATGGGCTACTTCTTCAGCTACTGATAGGGTATGGGTAGAGAGGAATATAGCCACCCCTTCCCTTGCCTTATTTCGAAGGATATCCTTTACCAGACGCACGCTCTTAGGATCAAGGCCAACCATGGGTTCATCAATAATAATAATGCGGGGGTCATGTAAAAGGCTCGCAGAAAATATTAGTTTCTGCCGCATACCGTGGGAATAGTCCTCGATTAGCCTGTCCCCGAAATCAGCTATCTCAAAGGTGCCAAGGATTTTTTCTATCCGCTCTCTTAAATCTTTTACCATGTAGAGCTCACCAATGAATTTTAAAAATTCCCTCCCTGAGAGTTTATCGTAGAGATAGGGCTGGTCAGGGATATAACTTACCAGCCTCAGGGCATTAATCCTCTCCTTTCCTAAATCATATCCCCCTAAGGTTACTTTACCAGTCGTGGGTTTTAAAAGCCCTGTCAGAAGTTTTATAGTTGTCGTCTTTCCGGCGCCATTAGGGCCAAGGAAGGTAAATATTTCACCTTCTCTTATTTCCAGGTCGAGTTTCTTAACAGCCCACAAATCCTCAAATCTTTTACTTAAGTTTTCTACCTTAATCATAATATTCATACCCCACCACCTCAATCTTTATATTACCGATAAGCCGCGCTATATCTATCTGGGACTCAATCCCTCCTTCAGCCAATTTAATGTGGGTTGCATTGGCTATCTCTTCACCAAAGGTAGGGTCAATAGCAATCCATTCCCCGACAAAGACCTCTGGCCAGGCGTGATAGAAAAAATACCCATTAAGATACACAAGCCCCACGCATACCTTTGTAGAGATGCCCAGTGAACGGGCGAGCGCCGTAAAAAGTATTGTGTGCTCATTGCAATCCCCCTGTCTAATCTTTAGCACCTCTACTGCTGACGGGATACTTAAGGCAGGTTGTTTTTTTATATTCCGATAGACCCAGCAGTTTAGTTTTTTGACCATCTCCCAGGGATCTTTTTCCTCTCCCACAATCTTGTTAGCTGTATCCTTAATTTCATAATTGTCTACCTGGATAAAAACATCCCCTTCTAAAAATTCTTTTTCTATTTGCCCGGGTACACCGATACCCCCTATACCACGTTGGGTATAGGGTTCACTATCTTTTCTTATTATAACAAGCCCTTCCTCTTTATCCAGGACCGTTTGCCTGCGGTCACTAAAGTCCTCAAGATCCACTCCGCTTATCTTCAAGCGCAGCTCCCTAATTTTCTCCGGCGCGGTTATCTCTTCTTTAACAGGAATAGCGACTGCATAGGCGAGGTCTACTTTCTCCTTTTTCTGCTTAGCCCATGTTAAAGCCTCTTGCCTATCCTCCTTCACCATCACCCAGCCAAGAGGCGTCTCTTCTCTCAAGATCTCTCCCCCTTCAGTAATCAAGGCACGGCTTGAGACACCGTGGTATCTTACTTCTACGGGCATAACCTCACGCATCTCTCCCTTAAAAAGATATTCTTCCTTCTCTCCCACTGTTACCTCTGCCTTTCCGATGCTCAACGTCAAGGGATCAATTAGATTCACAGTAAAACGCCTGCCCGGATAAAGGGACGGCAATACATAAAATGGCGTGAGTGTATTGGCAAGCAAAACCTCTTCCTTTATATCTATCTCTTTATGAAATACATTACCGGCTGATTTAACCGAAACTAAAAGTTTATTCCTTTGACACTCTCCCTTTATGCCAATACGATACTCACCGGAAGTAACCCTCATCTCAAACTTTTTTAATCTGTATAAACTATCTACAAAGGAAAACCCCTCCAGATTCAGGTTATACTCTTCTCCTGCCATTGTCAGAAATAGTTTAGTTCTATTCGTAATATTGTACCCCTCTTCGTCATTAAGGATTTCAGGGGAAATAGTAGTATAGGAAAAACCTACCTTCTTATCCCGGTAATATATGCCCATCCATTCCCGGCGAAATGGTGGTAGCTTAAAGATAAAAGATTGGAAAGATTGAGGCTGAATGACCTCCTTATAGATGAGAAGGCCCATCATGCTGAGCCAAAAAATGGTTAAAATTATTCCACATATTCGAAATTTCACCATTCTTCAATTCCGCTTATATAATACCTTATAGAGTTTACGTAATTCTTTTAGCGATAGTGTCTCGGGACGCCTGGTTCCTTCAATATCTGCCCCTCGAAGACTCGGGACGATTTTATCCTTCTCCACATCCTTCAGGGCTTTCAGTGTATTAGACAACATCTTTCTCCTTTGATTAAAGATTGTTCTAACCATCTTAAAAAAATGGGCCTCATCTTTTAAATAAAAGGCTCCGTCCTCTCTCATATACATCTTTACTACAGCTGAAAAAACTTTAGGCGGGGGGTGAAATGAACCGGGTTGGATTTTAAATGCGAGGGAAGGATGAGTTGAAAATTGGGCAGCTATAGATAAGATCCCGTAGTCTTTGCTAAAAGGCCTTGCTACCAGTCTCTTTGCTACCTCCAGCTGCATGGTGAGGACCATAAGGGAAATTTTTTTTCGCCATCCAAATAGTTTAAAAAGTATTGGCGCGGTTAAATAATAAGGGAGATTTGAAATTACCTTAATCTTTTCTTTTGTCTTAGAAAAAACCATTCTCTCCCAGTCAATCTCTAGACAATCTCCTTCGATAAGAGTAAAAGCCCCAGCGCTTTCGTGAAAGTGTTCGGTTAAGTAAGAACAAAATCCTCTGTCAATCTCTATACCTACCACACGGGCCCCGGTTTTAATAATTTCTTGTGTGAGGATACCTCTCCCAGGCCCTATCTCCACAACTATTTCACCTGGTTTAAGCTCCCCCAAGGCTACTATTTTTTGAGCTATACTTTTATTCTTTAGCAGATGCTGGCCAAATCTCTTCCGCATTATTTTTTATCTCTTGCAAGCCTCGCTGCAATCTTCACTGCCTCAAGAAGTGAGCTTTCCTTGGCACAGCCTTTGCCTGCAATATCATAGGCTGTGCCATGTCCCGGAGAGGTGCGGATTATGGGGAGCCCGAGGGTCACATTAACGGTCTTTTCAAAATAATTCATCTTTAGAGGTATAAGGCCCTGGTCATGATACATCGCCACAACCATATCAAATTTATTTGCATAATGAAAAAGGCTATCCGCCGGATAAGGTCCTGAGACCTTTATACCTCTACGACAGGCCTCTTTAATTGCCGGCAGGATCTCTTTCTTTTCTTCCTTTCCTAAAAGTCCTTCTTCTCCCGCATGCGGATTAAGCCCGGTTACAGCTATACGAGGACTATTAATCCCAAGGGACTTACAAGCCGCATTTGCAAGGATTATATTTTTAAGGACCTCTCTTTTTTTAATAAACCTGCTTACATCTTTTAAAGGGACGTGACGTGTAACAAGGACAACCCTAATCCTGCCCCCAATGAGACACATGGCAAATTCCTTAGTTTTCGTAAGATGGGCTAGAAACTCTGTATGCCCAGGGAAAGGAAGTCCTGCCTCTTCCATCCTCTTTTTATTAATAGGTAATGTTACTATCCCCTGGACACTTCCTGAAAGGGCCATGCTAACTGCTTTTTCAATAGATTTAATAGCAAGTTTTGCAGGTGATAAATTCGCCTTTTCTATCTCAATTAAATCTATCTCCCCTCTCTTAAATGTGGCCTTGCTTATGTCTTTGATTTTATTGATCTTAATAGAGGCTCTGATTAATTTACAGGCGCGCTTAAGAGGGGATATCTTTCCTATGACTATAGGCCGCGAATACTTGAAGATAACTCCAGAAGCAAAGGCCTTGATTATTATCTCCGGCCCAATGCCAGCGGCATCGCCGATAGTTAAGGCAAGGATTGGTTTAATCTTTTTTAATAGAGATATAGGAATTTTCTTTGAGGTTAGCTAACCACTTTTGATAAGTTTTTGCAAATTTTTCCTGAAAAAGTTTCTGTTTTATTTCTTCCTTAACTTCATCAAAATTCTTTGCCTGGGCCTCTTTTACAGCCTCGACCTTCATGATCTGATAGCCCAATCTCGTTTTGATTATGTCACTTACTTCTCCAACCTTAAGGGCCTTTATGACCTCTCTTATTTCAGGGATAAGCTTATCTTCCTCCAGAAAACCCAGGTCTCCTCCGGATGAAGCATTCGGATCTTCTGAATATTCCTTGGCGAGCATAGAAAAATCTTCTCCTTGTTTTATCTTAGCCAGCACCTCCTGCGCCTTTTTTTCTACCTCCTCCCCGGGGCTATCCTTAATTAGAATATGTTTAATCTTATACTGAGTCCCGTGAAAAAACTCGCTCCTATTGGTCTCATAGTAATTGCGAATCTCCTCTATATCTACACTGACCTTTAATTTCACTTCCTGGTCAACAAGCCTCTTAATGCAAAGCTGGTTCTCCAGACGTTGAGAAAATTTGGCCAGGGTAATCTTCTGTTCTTCCAGCGCCTGTTTAAATTTATCTTCACTGGTAAATGTTTTTTTTACATTTTCAAGCATTGCCTTCACTTCCCCGGGACTGACCTCGATACTGCGGCTCTTTGCCTCCTGGAGCAGAATCTTTGTATCAATAAGTTTATTTAAAATTTCCTCTCTCGCCCGGGTTAAGTTCTCAACTAACTCCTCTCCCTCGTAAGCAGCCTGCAATTGTTTGCGCAAGGGGCTAAGGGTAGTTTCTATCTCGCTCAATAATATTACCTCGCCATTGACAACGGCTATGATTTTCTCTACTACTGAAGACTCGGAGAAGAGAGTATTCTGGCTTAGGAGGAGAAAAAAAATCAGGGACAGTCCCCACCTATTTTTTTTAATCTTCACGTCGGCCCATTTTAACCACGAGGTCAGCCACAATCCCCAGGACAAAAATTATCAAACCCGTCAGAAATATCATAATATCTGATTCCTTAATCTTATGAAGCACTCTCGCATCATATATAGTCCGTATAAGTCCCCAGAAAAGAATCAGAGAAGCTAACGGAAAAAATATCTTTAACGGTCTAAAATACATGACAGTGCGAAAGACTAACATAAGATAGGCGTAGGTGTCAGTAATGGGATGAAATTTGGAACGGCCCACGCGCGGATAATATTCGATAGGGATATATTTGACCTCGAGGTTATCGCTTAAAAATGCAACAGTAATAGTGCTTACCCAGGAATGTCCCTGGGGAAGAATATTAAAATATCGTAAAGCCAGGTCCCTGCGAAATGCCCTGAAACCGGAATTGAGATCCGGGATCTTTGCCCGCGTAATATACTCAGCCAGTTTTCTAATCACAAATTTTACAGGACTGCGCAGAAGGCGCCAGCTCCCCCTCTCCTTCTGCCGCCATCCCACCACCATATCATGTCCTTCCATCTCTTTAATAAGACGGGGGAGATCGTGATTGGGATAGGTATTGTCAGCATCGGTAGTAGCTATAATTTCTCCCCTGGCCTGCTTAATGCCGGTCATGATAGCCCGGCCAGTACCGCGGTTAGATTTATGCCGGAGAAGGATTACATCTTTACTTCCGGCAATCCGAGCTGTGTTGTCAGTTGAGCCGTCATCAACTACTATAAGCTCATACTCATAGCTGCTTTTCGCCATGGCCTCTTTGACAGTATCTATATCTTTGCCAATGGCCTCTTCTTCATTAAAGGCAGGAATAATTATAGTAATCATTGTCTATTTTATAACATAACGTTAGTACGT
>JADHWT010000027.1 GCA_016783345.1 Candidatus Omnitrophota bacterium
GATAAATAAAATTCCCCGGGTTCCACTGCCCTCTTTCAGCTATCTCTAAGGCAGGAATAGTTAGTCTCGCCTCATCCGGATGGAAAAAATAAGGAAGCCCAAAAGTATTTCCCCAGAGGCGAAGACTAAAGGCAAGCAAAAATATGCCCCAGAGGGTCAATAATTTAAACCTTATTCCGGTCTGTGGCATATAATATCCCTCCAATAATAGAACGGAAAGATATGAGAAGCAGTATCAGAAAGGAAAACGATAAAGCCATCTCACCTTCCAAATTTATCTTATTAAATAACCAGACATAAACGCCTTCTCGTATCCCCAGACCATTTATAGCGAGAGGCAACGCGCTTATAATAATCGTCAATGAACTAAAATAGGCGATTTGCGTAAAAGTAAGTTTAAGACTTAAAGCCCCCGCGACTGCCCAGCAGAAAACTATGCCCAGGAGCTGGGCGAGAATAGATGTAAACATAGCGCGAAAGACCCTCTTTTTCTCGCGGCGGTACATGGCAAAAATATCGCGCAGTTGTGAAAAAAATTTAAAACGGGCTAAAAAATCCGGCAGAAAAAAAGTACCCAGTACAATTGCCCACAAAACCGCCAGGATCAATCTGATATCCGCGCCGGTAATAGCCCGATTTAAAGGTGAAAACAAAGTTATAGTAGCAATAAAAAGAAGTGACCAAAGCCCCATCACCCTTGTCATCAAGACACTTGTGGCGGCGTGATGAAGCTTAATTTCCCTGGTTAATCTATGTATCTTATAAACATCGCCGCCAACGCTTGTCGGAAGAAAATTATTAAAAAATGCGCCAATCAAATATAACGAAAATAATTTTTTAATGCCAATTCTGATACGATGGATGGAGAGGACAAATTTCCACTGGAGGGAGCTTAAAAAATCGCCGATCAAACTAAGTAAAAGGGCAAAAATAAGAAATTCGCCTCTTGTCTTTTTAATATTTTGGCAGATAACAGTAAAATCGAATCTGTTAAGAAGAAAAACTATAAGGAAAAGACTAAGTCCTATCCTTAAAAAAGGCAACAGTCTTTTCAAGCCCTTTTTCAAGATCATATTCTGCCTTCCATCCAAGTTCATTCCGGACAAGTGTGGTATCGAGGTAGACCTTTTCTATTTCGCCGGCTCTGCGTGGTCTGTAGATAGGTTCTTGAGAAAAATGAAGGAACGATTTAAGATACTTGAATATCTCATTGACACTCCCGCCATAGGAAGTCCCGATATTAAAACTCTTTCCTTCTCCTCCGGTTAAGGCGAGCTCATTAGCTCGAACCACATCTTCGACAAACACATAGTCACGTAATTGTTCTCCATTTCCATAGATGTTTGGCGGCTTAGAGGCAAGCATGGCGCTGATAAAAATGGCTACTACCCCGGCCTCTCCTGTATGATCCTGTCGCGGTCCATAGACATTGCCGTATCTTAAAACTGTATAAGAGATATTATTGGTATGCCTGTAGGCGTAAAGGTATTTTTCAACCGTCAATTTACTTATCCCATAGGGCGATTCCGGACGAAAAAGGGAATCTTCTTTAAATGGTAACTCCCTTTTATCCCCTTCTCCATAAATGGCGCCGCCGGAAGAGGCAAAAATAAATTTATTGACCTTATATTTTACTGATTGTTCCAGGAGACGGAGTGACCCTATAATATTAATCCCGGCATCAAATACCGGATCCTCGAGGGCCTTACGCACATCGATCTGCGCAGCATGATGATTAACCACTTGTGGTTTTTCTTTTTTAAAGATCTCTTCTATTTCCGGAGAGCTGATATCAAACTGGTAAAATGTAGCTCCAGGATTAATATTTTCCTTTTTTCCCGAAGAGAGATTGTCGATAATACTAACCTTATGGCCAAGGTCTATGTATCTATCGACAATATGAGACGCAATAAAGCCGGCCCCACCAGTAACAAGTATATTCATTTTTTTTCGTTAACGATCTTTCTTCCTGGTGCGGTGGTTAGTGAAGCGATTACTAAAAAGATCGAACTCCTTCTGCGAAAGTCCAAGCCTCCCCACTACCAGGAATATGACAATCCCTATGACAACAAGAAGGACAGCGGCAAATTCGTCTTTGACTGCGGTAAAGCTGAAGGCAACCAGTCCAAGCGCAATAGTAATAATGTAAATAAATATAACAACCTGGCGATGGCTTAAGCCCAAACCCAAAAGACGATGATGAAAATGTTCCTGGTCAGCCTGAAAGGGATGGCTGCCGCTTAAAAAACGCCTAAAAATAGCAAGCATTGTATCAATAATGGGTACACCTAAAGCAATGAATGGGACAAGGAGAGCAAAAAGCACGGTACTTTTACGATAACTGGTTATAGCTATGGCAGATAGGAGGAAACCCAAAAACATACTGCCGGTATCCCCCATAAAGATCTTGGCTGGATTAAAATTAAAGCGTAAAAAGGCTAAAGTAGTCCCGGCCATAGCGCCGGTAAGCAAGGCAACTGCAGTATCACCCTGGTGGATAGCTACAAGAAATAGGGTAATCGAGACAATTGAGACTACCCCACATGCCAGACCGTCCAATCCATCAATAATATTAATTGCATTGGTAAGCCCGACTATCCAGAGAAGTGTAATTGGGACCGCCAGCCACCCAAAGTTAATGCTGGAATAATCCGTAAAAGGATTTGTAAGACACTTTATTTTGAAATTAAATCCATAGATAAGAAGAAGCGCAGCAAGAATCTGAAAACCGAACTTTACTTTTGCATTGGCCCCCTTTATATCGTCGTATAGTCCAAGAAAAAAAATAATTGAGCTGCTTGCAAAAAGCGCCACAACTGTCCGGAGAAAACGTGAAGGTAAATTAGAAGACAGAAAAAGAACAGGGATTAAGGCTAAAAAAAATGATATATATATTGCGACCCCGCCCAATCTGGGGGTAGGGACAGAATGGATTTTACGCTCATTGGGATAGTCTATGTATTTTCGTTTTAAACAGATACGGCGGATTAACGGGGTGAGAAGATAGGTTAATCCGAACGCTAATACAAAAACACTTATATATCCCAGCACATCAACTAGTATCGCGGCAAGGTTGAAATAATATTTCTGCAGACCTTTTGGGTTGGCTTCTTATAGTCTATGTGATAAGGAAAATCTCCTGGCTTGCCGTAGCAATATCCCTGGCCGGTCCTGTATTTAGGTTCCTTATCCACACCGCCAGCGACTACAGGGTAACTGGCCATATTTGCCTCCAGAGAGGTATTACCATGGGTAATTGTGGAAACCTGTTTAATTTTATCCCGTGCCTCCCACAAGAGTTCACCGTTTTGGACATCAACCATTTTGATCTCGAGTCCGACACCAGTCCATCGGCTACCATTCTGCTGAAAGCGCGCAAAATCTGTTATCTTCCCTACCAGGATGGCATCTGCATTAAGCTGAGAACCTAATTCACGTAATCGTTCAGTAGTAAGGACTCTTTTCTCATACACATCGCCGAAGAAACCCTTATTAATCCAGTCCATTTTAGGTTTATCAATCGATAAAGTTATGTCAACCTTTTCAGGAGAAATTATTTCATACCTGGTCTTACGGGCTAATTCTTTTACAAAAATGCTGGTCACTAAAGATGATGCTTCTTCTCGTGCCCCGCTGACACGGAAGGCTGCATAATCATTAACCTCCACAATAAAAGGAAAAATCGCTACCTTTCTTGCGCTGGCTACATTGGCATCAGGATTGACAACAGAGTAGTCTACTGTTGCGCAGCTAACGAATGACAATAGGACGAGACATAAACCAACATAAACGAAATTTTTCATAACCTTTCCCTCCTGTTTTTAACAAACAAATCGCCTCTGGCGATAACACATAGTGGTTGGAATTGTCTTTAGAAATTCCATACCATAAATTATCATAGTATATATATAAAGTCAACAAAATTAAAAAAAAGTTTATGGTGGAGGTGGCGGGGATCGAACCCGCAACCTATGCATTGCGAACGCATCGCTCTCCCGTTGAGCTACACCCCCACACTTTTATCAATTCTTCTACCCCTAATGTATTCAGTACATCCTTTTTTTCAAGCCAGCCTCGCCGAGCCGTAGCCACGCCGTAGAGCATCATCTTAAGATGGATGGTATTATGGGCATCGGTTCCCAGCGTTACTTTCAGACCTAATTCTTTCAAACGACGCAGATATATATCAGATAGATCCAGCCTATCAGGAAAGGCATTTAGTTCAAGATATGTCCCGGTAGGCGAAGCCATCCCTTTAGGCCTAGCCACCCCTTCAGGGGTAGGGATAGCCATGGCCTCTTTAAAGACCGCCTCAAAATCAAGGGCATAGGGCTCTCGCTTTGCCAGGAGCCTGCCGGTTGGGTGCGCAATAATATTTACATAAGGATTGCGCATTGCCGTGACTATTCTTTTGGTTAATTTCTCTTTCTCCTGTTTAAACCCGGTATGGATTGAAGCTATGACAAAATCATAGAGACGGAGCACTTCATCAGGATAGTCAATCTTACCATTCCCCAGGATATCTGCCTCACATCCGGCCAGGATACGAAATCCTTTAAGTCTTCGATTTAAAACCTTAATCTCTTCCAACTGTTTTTTTACCTCGCTAATGGATAACCCATTGGCTACTTTTAGAGAACGTGAGTGGTCAGTAATTCCTATATATTCATAGCCAAGCGCCATTGCCGCCCTGGCCATTTCTTCAATGCTATCGTGTCCGTCACTCCAATCCGAATGCATATGCAGGTCCCCTTTTATATCTTTTTGCTCAAGTAGATGGGGTAACTTTTTATTCAGGCTTGCCTCTATTTCTCCGCGGGCTTCTCTAAGTTCCGGAGGCATATAATCTAACCCAAGGGTATTATAGATTTCTTTTTCCTCTTTCCCCGCTACTTTCTTATTATCCTTCAGTCTGAACAAGCCATATTCATTAATCTTATACCCCTTCTCACTTGCCATTTCTCGGAGCTTAATATTATGCTCCTTTGAGCCGGTAAAATACTGCAGGGCTGCACCAAAACTATCAGGCTCAACAACCCTTAGATCTACCTGCAGTTTTCCTTCCATAATAACACTGGATTTGGTTTCTCCAAAATTATTTATTTTGGTAACCATCGGTAAACTCGTAAAGGCCTTCATCACCTTTTTGGGAGAGGTGGAAGTAACTAGGATGTCGATGTCTCCGATAGTCTCTTTCATGCGGCGTAGACTCCCTGCCTGGCTTATCCTCTCTATGTCCGGTAATTTCTTAAGGGCATCAATAATCGCCATAGCCAGAGGATAGGCAGCGCCCAAAAGCATTCGCTTACTTCTGCTGCCTGTGCCCGCAAGGGCGCTTAAAAATTCTATTCCCTTTTTTATATTCTCCTCTGTCTTTTCACCCATGCCGGGGAGTACCCTGATCTTTTTGTCTTTAATAGCCTTTTTTAATTTGGGTATGCTATCGATTTTTAATTTTTCATATAATAGTTTGACTGTCTTTGGGCCGACTTCGGGTATCTCCAAAATTTTTAAAAGCCCTGCAGGGGTATTTTTTATCAAGTGTTCATAGTAACTCATTTTTCCTGTCCGGATGTATTCCTCTATCTTCTGCGCAATGTGCGTCCCTACTCCGGGGATCTTGTGCAGCTCACCTTTTTTGTAAATCTGGTCGATTTCTTCAGGGAGGCTTTCCAGGACCTGAACAACACGATAATATGCCCTGATCTTAAAAGGATTCTCTCCCTTAATTTCGAGTATCTCGGCAATCTCTCTAAATATCTCTGCTATGGGGACACGATACTTAATTATTTCTCCCTCCCCTCTGCTTTCTCTGTGGCCCTAATGGACAGATGCTACACTGTGGCTTTGTTTTACAAATATCCTTGCCCAGGCGGACAATAAGGGCATGGTATTCATTATAGATCTGGGTATCTCGAGGGAGATTTTTCATAAATAATCTCTGTATATCCTCATAACTGGCCCCTCGTGGGACTATACCCGCACACTCAAAAATACGTCTGGTATATGCATCAACCACGAATACAGGTTTCTTCCCTGCGTAAAGCAGGATTGAATCTGCTGTCTCCGGCCCAATACCGTTAACACTGAGTAATTCTTCCCGCGCCTTCTCTAAAGGCATTTTAAAAAACTGATTGAGGTTTGCCTGGTAGTTAACACACAAAAAATTAACTACACTTTTAAGACGCTTTGTTTTAATGCGATAATAACCAGAAGGTCTGAGTAGCGGATAAAGTTTACGGGACGGGATATTAGATAAGGCCTTTAGATTAAGGAGCTTAGCACTACGAAGATTCTTTATAGCCTTTTCCACATTTGACCAGGCAGTGTTCTGGGTGAGGATCGCGCCTACGATTACTTCAAATCGAGTTTTTCCCGGCCACCATCCTTGCGGCCCAAAGGACTTGAATAAAATCCGAAAAATTAAGGGGACAGTATACTTAATTATTTATTCCTCTCCTTTTTTTGGTGCGCCCGGGGGGGCTCGAACTCCCAACACCCAGCTCCGGAGGCTGGTGCTCTATCCAATTGAGCTACGGGCGCAATAAATTTTATATATTGTGATGGGGGCTTTTTTTTACAATGGCTAAGGCATTACGCACAGCCTCCTCTACCTTCCGGAGACGCGCACTGATGAGTTCGCTGTCACGATGGACAGGTCTTACTAAAAAGACACGATAACGCGGCTCAAGATTATTCAAGGCAATAGCTGCTACATCCATCATGCAGTCAGGGCAGAGACAGATATCCTTTTCCTCAGCCAAAATTTTATCTATAATCTTAAAGACCTCTTCCTCATTTTCATTAATGAGGTTCTCTACAGGGTATTTTTTTTTAAAGGACATTATAAAATTTAACCCCTTTCTTTTCTAATTCAACAACAGCCCAATTACCATCCTTCATGGCCCCCGGGTTAACCAGGAGTGACTCGCCTATAAAGGCTTTACCTTTAGCCTTATGACTGTGGCCAAAAACAGCCAGCGCAGGGCGATGTTCTTCTATTAATGTAGTGACTGCGTCTATCCCTTTATGCCTCCCGCTATCAATATCCAGGTAGCCATATGGCGGCGTATGAAACAGCATAAGTTTACCCCCCGGGTTCTGCCGGACACGTTTTAATTTCTCCCTCACCTCTTTTTGCGGAAATTGCAGAACAAAAAAATCTTCTTTCTGAGACTCAGTTATCTCACCGCCAAACCCGCCAATGAGATAATTTCCCACACTTGTCCATGCCCCATGGACAAGTGTTATATTTCCCTTTGGCCCAGCCTCTGCCTCAAAGGCCTGAAAAAATCTGGTCCAGGGGGCATCCATATTACCCGGCACCATCATCATTTTTATTTGAGTTTCCCCAAAGGCATTGTAAAATGCGCGATAGGAATCCATATCCTCTTTTTCTTCTAATTGTATCTCTTCTTTTTCCCTGTTCGGAACCCATCCCCTGTATTTGGACTCAAGCAATTCCTCTCCGCGCGCAAGCCCTCTCACTACATCCCCTGCAAAAAATATCAGGTCCGGTTTTTCCAGTGTAATCCCTTTTACGAATTTTTTCAAGTATTCTTTTTTGCCGTGGAAATCCGAAAGACAGACGATTTTCACAAGTATCCTCTTAGAATATTTTACCAAGAAAAAAGCCGACGAGCACACCTATCAGGAATACAGTTACAAGGATCCTGCTCTCTATGACCTTCTTCTTTTTTCCTTTTCCAATTGCTACGAAAGTAACAAGATACGCAATTCCGTTAATTGCAAAAAACAACGGCCATGCAAGGACCTTGGCAATGACAGGCCCGATTACCGGAAAAAGAGCAATGACAGCGACCAGTCCGGTAAATGCCTGGGTAATAAACCCAAAAGCAACCACGAGCAATGTTGTGGTCTTTTTATCCAGATGGTAAACAAAGCTTGCCACAACAGCTAATATGAGACAAATCCATACCCCTATCAGGCGCAAATATTTTCTCTGAATCATTGCTCCGCTCCTCGCAATGACGTTATATAACCCCTGGTTGACGCAACAGCAGAGACAAGAGAATCAATAATACGATTATATACAAGCTTCCCCTCCTCTACCGAGGAGAAAAAAAAATTCCCCAGAGATATCCGGTGGGAGATGAGCGTAAAGATGACAGTGAGCACAAAGATATTAGCCAGATAGATAAGCGCTGTGGAGAGCAAAAAACCACCTGCTTTTAAATCAGGCTGGCGGACTCTCAGCGCATATAGAGACAGTGCCAGATGGAATGAGAAGGTCGCGCCTATTAGAAAGACAGCCGCCTGCGCCATCCATTCTGTCTGCCAGAAAAAACTTATTATAAAATAAACTATCATTACTAGAAAGGTATATATGGGAAAGACATACGGAGCTAAGCTCACCAGAATATTTGTCTTGGTCATAGCCACACTCCCTCCGCGCCTTCCGATTTTCATTTTCTTTATCCTGGCCCCGAAAAGAAAACCCCATAACGCATGTGTGAGTTCGTGGCCCGTAATATAGGCGACAATGGGTTTATGAAAAAAAAGATGGATAAAAAGATATATAGCAGCTCCAAGGAAAAAATACGCAATATTAGGTGTCCAGCTTTTTTTTATGACCTCCTGAGAAAAGGCTATTGTAGTGCTAATGCACAACGGAAAGAGGATCACTCCGAGGACGTTCTTGCACCAGCACTTTTTATCCATTGAACACTTACAATTTACGGCTATTTTTATTAAACTTATCCTCGGGCGAAACCCGAAAATTCTTTTTGCAAATGTTACACCTCCATAATTCACCTATCTTAGTTTCGTTATCGTCAAACTGCTCACTAATAAAGGAGGTATCAATTGACTTACAATAAGGACAAGGAAATCCCTTCATCTCCCCCCCCCACTCTTTTTCCACACCCGTTCTTTAACATTAGACTGCGTGACACTTTCGGTTTCATAGATATCGAATATTACCTCATCCGGTTTAAACCAGAGTTTTATTTCTCTTTCTGCATCAGCCTCATTCATAGATGTGTGAACGACGTTTTCATAGATTCCTGAAGTAGTGATTCGGCCGTATGAACCGCGGATAGAGGTAGATTCAGCCTTTTCAGGATTAGTAGCCCCGCACAACTGCCTTACCTTATCAATAGCACCCTCCCCATAATAGACCATCGCCATGACTTTCTCCCTGCTATGCAATTTCCCCCGGATGTATTTAATTAGTTCTTCAAAGAATGGTTTATCTCTCATATGCCGGTAATGTTCTTCTGCAAGCGCGCGGCTTACGCGGAGCACCTTGGCAGCAGCAATCTCTAATTTTGTCTCGGAAAACCGCGTTAACACATTTCCTGTCAATGACTTCTTTAATCCATCCGGTTTTATCAATACAAGAGTCGCCTGTTCCATTTTTATTTACTCCTTACGACTTAGGACTGTTTTCTTGTACACGTATTTACTGAATCTCTTTTCGTGAATCTCTATCCCTAACCCCGGGCCGTCCAATTTTTTAGCCATACCTCCACGACCGAAATTAACATCTTCATTAACTATGTCTCCGGTTAAAAGGAATCGACTATAACTTCCTTCAAGATACCTCGCTCCGGGAAGACAAGCTGCCAGGTGCCTGCCGGCAGCTCCAAGTATCCCTGTCTCTCCCACATGACAGCCAATCTGAAAAGAGAGCCCGTATTTTTCTGCTATCTCAGCTATCTTGATGCTGTTTAAAAACCCGCCGCATTTTGAGAGCCGTATATTAAAGCTATGGCATATCTTCTCCCGGGCTAATTCTTCTGCTTCAACCGGGGTTCTCAAAGACTCATCAGCCATAGTCTTTACCTGGCTTTCTTCTGTCACCCTTTTAAAACCTGTTGGATCTCCAGGCCCTACTGGCTGCTCAACCATACTGATGTTATAAGGGGCCATAGCCTTTATCCTCTCTATAGCCTCCTCAACCTTCCATGCCCCGTTGGCGTCCAGCCGGATATCCCGACTCCCTCCCACAATAGACCTGAGGGCCCTTAATCTATTTATATCGTTTTTAAAACCTACCTTTAATTTTATATCCCTGAAGCCATAGAACTTAAAAAAAAGCGCCATCCCGAGTGTCTTAGAGAGACCATCTCCTGACATAATCCCGCTATAGCAAAATTTATCAACGCCATCTCGCTGTTGCGTAAAAAGCCCATATAAAGGAAGATTATGAAAACGTGAAAAGGCATCCAGGCACGCTATCTCTACAGCACAACGTGCAGCCTGAGGCACCCCATCCAGGGCATCGGCAAGTCCTTTTAAAAAAGATTCCTTTTCATCAAAAGAAAGTCCTTTAAGCCGCCCCATTAAATCCTTTTCCAAAAAATTAAAACAGCCATCAGCAGTTTCGCCGGTAACATATTCGCGGGGGATACTCTCTCCAACCCCTTTTATCCCATTATCCAATTTAATAGTAACTATCAAATTGAGCGTCTCTTTTCTTGAGGCCCTGGCATGGCGGAAGGAAAAACGAAACGGGATCCTGATGAGATAAAGTCCGACTTCGTTGATTATCATTTTATCCTGATAAAGCTGTCATTAAATCCTTCTTTTTTGATTTTTTTCATTTCTCCTTCAGCATCTTTTTTGTTGTCAAAAGGACCAAGGTGCACCTCATATAAAATTCTGCCGGACTTTGCAGTCACCTTTTGAATAATGAGTTTTTTATGCCCATCAGCAGTCAATTTTTTGGCAAGCTCTTCAGCATGAGTTCTATCCCGATAAGTGACTATCTGGACAGTGTAAAGAGGGCCTTTTTTCACCACCGGCACGGGAGGAGGTGACGCTGCTGCTGCCTGTTTTTGCGAGGCCTGAAGTTTTTCCTTTTCAGGAACTATCTTTTTTTGAGCCCGCGCTATTTTTTTAACCGCATGACGGTTTCCAGGGGAAAGCAATAGCACCTTTTCGTATTGAGCGACAGCCAGTGGATAATCACCTTTGCGAAAATGCACATCCCCTTCTTTAAGAATATGCTGAATCTCTGCCCGGTGTATTTTTTCTTTCTCTTCCTGCTCTCTTTTAGCCAGCATCTCTTTTAGTCTCTGAGCTGTCTCTTCTTCCCGTATCTTTAATTCCTTTTTCTTGAGTTCCGCCCTTCGGATATAGCGGAGGGCAGTGCGATGATCGGGAGCAATCGCGATAATACTTTTCCACGTAAGAATGGCTTCATCAAACAATCCATCCTTATAGTATTTTTTCCCCTGGAGAAGATAGCCGTTAATCTCTATCGCAGCTTCACTAACTTTTGAAGGTTCTATTTTAGATTTAGGCCTGTTAACACCAATAATGATAATGCTTAAAAGCGCCAGGAAGGCGATTGCAATAATAGAAATGGCTTTTATAGGGATAAACTTCCTTGAAGATTTTATAGAAATAGATGGGGTCGCCTCTTTAGCTGCTCCGGCTCCGACAAATTCACCGTACAATTTTTTCTTTACTTCTTCTTCTGACATTCCGTGGGCCATAATCTTCTCCTTTTATGTTAATATCCAGTTCGCCAGGTCATGGATTACATCCTCTCTCCCTGGCTCAAAAAAAAGACCGTGCCGGCAGCCAGGATAAGAGAATATCTCGATGTCCCTGAAATACCTTTTTAGAAACATTATTACACCGCTATTATCTACTATTTCATCGTCTTCTGCCAGAAATAAACAACAGGGGATGTCACCACATCTCCGCAGCTTCCTGATAGCTTTCTCCATCCGAAGATTCTCTCTGAAAAACCGTGAGGTTATACTTTTAAGTCTTAACTTATCTTCCTTAATTTGATTTAAATAAACAGGATTTTCAGTAAACATCTCCGGCTTTATCGGAAGACCAAGATATGCATGCGGGGCAAAGATTAAAGCTAAAAGTCCATTAATTTTTTTTGCAAGCGGCATACGGAGTTTTGTCTTAAATCCCGGCGTAATAAACACAATCTTAGATAGCTTTTCGGGATAACGAAGGGAAAAATATAGAGCTGTTTTGGCTCCCCAGCAAAGCCCAACCAGAATACACTTTTTTTGCGCCAGCTCTTTTTGTGCGAAAAAGTCATCTATATCCTGAGGGAGCCTGCGAAAATCTACCAGGTCTCCCCGCCCTTCTTTATTTAACCCGGAACCCCGACGGTCCAGGGCGTAAACATTAAGTCCTAACCCTGCCAGATTCTCAAAGGCTTCGTTAAACCATCCGCTATGACTTTCTATGCCGTGAATGAATATGAGGCATGGCCCGGCATCATCGGAACCATAGGAATCATAAGAATGAGGGGCAAAGGTGCGATAAAACAGCTTTCTGCCATCGCGCGTACTGTAAGAAGAAATAACCTCTTCCATATCGTTTTAATCGTAGCATATCAAATAATTTTTATCAAGCTAAATCGGCCTCCGGGCCGATAGCATAAGTCCATTTTATATATTTTCCTGTACTATCAAGCAAATTTTAACCCCTCGGATGAAATTGCTTGTGGATCTTTTGAAGATAGGATTTATCCAGATGGGTATATATCTGGGTTGTAGAAATAGAGGCATGGCCCAGCATCTCCTGCACTGAGCGCAGATCCGCCCCACCCTGGAGCAAATGCGTAGCAAAGGTATGGCGAAAAGTGTGCGGGGTTATTTCTTTGGATAGGCCGGACCGTCTGGCGCAGATCTTGATGAGTTTCCACAACCCCTGACGGGTAAATTCTTTTCCCAGGCGCGTTAAAAATAGAAACTCGCACCCCTTAACTTTAACTAATTTAGGCCTTACCTCTTTTAAGTATTTTTTTATTCTCTCAATAGTAACAGGCGGGATAGGCACAATCCTCTCTTTTGAACCTTTCCCCATGGTGCGCAGATACCCGACCTCAAGGTCAACTTGATTTATCTTTAATTTTATTATCTCTGAAGCGCGAAGACCGCTGGCATACAGGAGCTCTAAAATTGTGCGGTCACGAAGTCCTGACCCCTTATTAGACGGGGTTTCTAACAACCTCTTTATCTCTTCAATACTTAAGACATCCGGCAATCTATTCCAGCCCTTGGGGAATTGAATAAGATACGAGGGGTCTTTTTTGAGATTGCCCTCACTGAGCATATAGCGGAAAAATACCTTAAGTGTTGCGAGTATCCGGCTGACCGAAGAGACTGCGTGCCCTCTTTTTTTATAGTCCATGAGAAAATCGGAGATGTCGTGATGGGTGAGCCTTGAAAGGGTTTTAGATTTAGTCTCCATCCACAGGAAAAATGCCTTTAAATCCTGGCTGTAGGCATCAAGCGTATTTGCACTAACGCCTTTTTCCGAAAGGAGATAATCTTTAAATGCTTCGAGTTCTT
>JADHWT010000028.1 GCA_016783345.1 Candidatus Omnitrophota bacterium
ATATGCGCGCTGAGCGGAGGGGTTGACTCCTCTGTCCTGGCAGTCTTGCTCCACAAGGCTATTAGAAAAAATCTCATTGCTGTATTCGTAGATAATGGGGTGCTGCGTAAAGGTGAGAGAGCTCTCGTCAAAAAGAGATTTGAAAATATATACAAACTACACCTGCGTGTTGTGAGCGCAGAGAGAGAGTTTTTGAAGGGACTAAAAGGGGTGACTGACCCGGAAAAAAAAAGAAAGATTATCGGGCATCTATTTATCCGCATATTTGAAAAAGAGGCGCAAAAGATAGGAGGCATAAAATATCTGGCGCAGGGGACGCTCTATCCGGATGTCATCGAGAGCCGTTCTCCTCATGGCGGGCTATCTGCAACAATCAAGACCCATCATAATGTAGGAGGACTGCCGACTAAATTAAAATTTAAATTGATAGAACCCCTTAAAGACCTTTTTAAGGATGAGGTAAGGGCATTAGGTAGAGAACTTGGGCTGCCAACGGAGATGGTCGAGCGCCATCCTTTTCCAGGACCTGGACTTGCTGTCAGGATAATCGGAGAGGTAACAAGGAATAGACTCGATACACTCCGGGAGGCTGACTGGATATTGATAGATGAGATAAAAAAGGCAAATCTCTATAAAAAACTCTGGCAGTCATTTACAGTGCTGTTGCCGGTTAAGACCGTCGGGGTAATGGGCGATGAGAGGACTTATGAAAATGTATGTGCGATAAGGGCGGTAGCAAGTGAAGATGCAATGACTGCACAGTGGGCGAGGCTGCCGTATGATGTGCTGGAACATATCTCAAGCAGGATTATTAATGAGGTGAAAGGGATAAATCGGGTGGTATATGATATCTCTTCCAAGCCGCCGTCGACAATAGAATGGGAGTAATAGCGAATGATAGCGATTATTGATTATGGAATGGGCAATCTTAGAAGCGTAAGCAAGGCATTGGATACTCTCGGCGCCCAAGTAAAAATTACTAATAAAGCCAAAGATATAAAAGAGGCAGCTGCTATAATCCTGCCTGGTGTGGGAGCTTTTCATAGAGCAATGGAGAACCTTACCAAATTATATATTTTACCTCCTATCCTTAGGGCTATAAAAGAAGGCAAACCATTTTTAGGAATTTGCTTAGGATTGCAATTATTATTTACTGAAAGTGAAGAACATGGAACCCACACGGGATTAAATATTGTGAAGGGTAAGGTGAAGAGATTCAGTTCTGGTTTGAAGGTACCACACATGGGGTGGAATCAAGTTAATATAAAAAAACCAGTGCCAAGCGCTCAGAAACCAAATTTATTTAAAAATATTTCAGATAAGTCTTATTTTTATTTTATACACTCTTACTTTGTAGAACCTGAAGACAAAAGTGTTATTCTTGCTTCCACAAAGTATGGAACAAATTTTACATCTGCCATAAGAATGGGCAATGTCTTTGGTACACAATTTCATCCTGAGAAAAGTGGAAATTTAGGATTAAAAGCATTGAAGAACTTTTGTCAGTGTATTCGTTGAGAACTGCATTATTATGAAATTACATTAAAATACTTAGTATGTTAACCAAACGCATAATTGTGTGCATGGATGTTAAAAAAGGCAGAATTGTAAAAGGAGTACATTTTGTTAATTTAAGGGATGCCGGAGATCCAGTAAAAAACGCTTCTATTTACTCTCGTGCAGGGGCAGATGAGATTGTCTTCCTGGATATTACTGCAAGCATAGAAAAACGCAGGACTATATTTGAGATAGTGAAAAAGACTGCAGAGAAGGTTTTTATACCTTTGACTGTCGGCGGCGGGATAAGAAAACTGGAAGACATAAGGGAGCTGCTAAAATCCGGTGCAGATAAGGTCTCAATAAATACCGCTGCCATAGAACGGCCTGAGTTGGTGCAGGAGGCTTCGGAGAGGTTCGGCAGCCAGTGTATAGTAGCAGCTATTGATGCCAGACAAAAAAAATTAGATTCCCCGATCAAGTCGGGGAATGACCAAAAATGGGAAGTATATAGCTACGGCGGCAGGAAGGCCACAGGCCTTGATGCAGTTAAATGGGCGAAAAAAGTAGAGAAGCTTGGCGCCGGGAATATGAAACATCTCTATGACGCCCTGACGAGAGGTAAGGCATCTGCTGTGCTGGTTGCATCAATCTTTCACTACGGCAAATATTCTGTCCCCCAGGTCAAGCGCTATCTAAAAAATAAAGGAATAGCGATCAGGTTAGTTTAGCCTGCGGATAGTAGCTTTTATAGTCTTCAAGCAATAAGGCAGGTTTCCCATAATCTCTTTTTCTAAAAAATGAATAACTGTCCAGCCATGAGATTTTAGCCATTGGTCCCGTTTCCTATCCCGTTTTTTCATTTTAGGGAGGGCGTGCCATTTTCTATTGTCACACTCTATAGCTATCTTCCCTTTGCGACAAAGAATAGCAAAATCAAGGCGGTAGCGTAGACGCCCTTTCTCCATAAGGCAGTATTCATGGATGGCCTTAATTCCGCTTCTCTTAAGATATCTCCGCATCATTTCCTCCAGCGCAATTATGTCAAAGAGCTTACTCACCTCTCTATCCCGTCGGAGTTTCTTTAATTGGGTAAAGCCAAAGCTTATACGGCGCCTGCTCCTGTTTGCGATTTTGTGGGGGAGTTTTTTTAAAGGAGATAACCTAAACTTATAATAAAATTCTCCTGCCCGGGGGTGGGCTTTCTCATCAGGGAGCAGGTCCTTTCGTTTTACAAGGGATGTTTTTAAAATTGAGGCATAATAATTAATGCCCCTCCCTCTCTTACCCAGAGCCCGTGTCTCATATATGGCAAGATAGGCAGGTCTCCTTTTAGGGGCAGTACGAAGTGGGATTCGGTACCAGTGCTTTTTAAGGGCTATATCGAGGTCTTTTTTTCGTCTGACGACCCCTACAAGTACGAGATTGTTGTTAACGGTAGATGCCTCTCTTGGATGTCTCAATAAAGGTGGTGAGGTGTTTGATTTCGGGAATGGCGGGAAGTTCTTTTTTTATGCGAAGAAGGGCTTGAGAGACATTGAGGTGCGAGAGAAAAATTATTTTATAGGCCTGCTTAAGGGCATTTTTTACATCTTCAGGAAAATTGTTCCTGGTGAGGCCAACAGTATTTAAGCCGCTTATACGAAGGTCAAAACCGGGTCCGATAGCGCGGATATAGGGGACGATATCTTTCCCTAAAGAAGATCCCCCTCCGATCATTGCGTATGCCCCGACCCTTACTTCCTGATGTATGATAGTGAGGGCGCTGATAATGGCATGATGCTCAATAGTAACATGGCCGGCTAAATTGACCCCATTCATAAGTATTGCATGGTCACCGATATGGCAGTCATGGGCGACATGGCTGTAGGCCATAAGAAAACAATTTTTACCGATAACTGTCTCTCCTCCCCCTCCCTTTGTCCCCGTGTTAAGCATGGCATATTCACGGATAATGGAATTTTCATTGATAATGAGTTTTGTATCTTCCTCTTTAAATTTTAAATCCTGAGGAGGGGTGCCAAGGATTGCGCCGGGAAAAATCTTGCAGTTTTTACGAATGGTAGTATGGCCATCTAACACTACGTGAGAATAGATGCGTACCCCTGATTCTATCGTGACATTGGGCCCGATGATGCTGTAAGGACCGATAGTTACATCATCGGCGATCCGGGCGTCAGGGTGAACCTTGGAAGAGGAGTCGACTTGCACTAAGTGCCCATCTCCCAGCTGGCAAGATATCTTTTCTGTTCCGGAGTAAGTTTATCTATCTCTATGCCCATGGTTTTTAGTTTTAATACGGCTATCGCTCTATCTATCTCTACGGGCACTGAATAGACACGTCTTTCAAGTTTCCCGCTATTTTGCACGAGGAATCTGGCTGAAAGGGCCTGGTTTGCAAAACTCATATCCATGACACGCGCAGGATGCCCCTCGGCAGCAGCCAGATTTATAAGCCTGCCTTCGCCGAGGAGATATATCTTTTTCCCATTTTTTAGACGGAATTCTTCCACATGCTCTCGTATAAGGCGGCGGGAGACAGCGAGTTTCCGAAGATCCGGAATATCAATCTCGACATTAAAGTGCCCGGAATTGGAAATAATAGCGCCATCTTTAAAACTCACGAAATGTTCGCGTCTCAGGACACTTATATCGCCTGTAGTTGTGACAAATATCTCTCCCTGCCTTGCTGCCTTTTTCATAGGCATAACCTCAAACCCGTCCATAACTGCCTCAAGCGCCCGCCATGGATCTACTTCGCAGATTATTACCTTAGCCCCCATGCCCTTTGCGCGCATGGCAACACCTCTGCCGCACCACCCGTACCCGCAAACGACAAAATACGAACCAGCAATGAGAATATTGGTGGCGCGAAGGATACCGTCTATAGTGCTCTGGCCTGTGCCGTAGCGATTATCAAAAAGAAACTTTGTCTGGGCATCATTGACGGCAATCAAAGGAAAAAGAAGGACGCCTTTTTTCTCCATGCTTCTCAGCCTGATCACTCCGGTAGTAGTCTCTTCAGTGCCGCCCAGGACATTATGCGCATCAGCTTTCTTGCGGGTGTGAAGTATCGAGACAAGGTCTGCGCCATCATCCATGGTAATAACCGGTCTATGAGCTAAGGCCTGTTCTATGTGGCGGTAATATGTGCGGTGATCCTCCCCGCAGATTGCATAAACAGGAATAGAATTATGGACAACCAGAGAAGAAGCTACATCATCCTGAGTGCTTAATGGATTAGATGCGCATAGAGCTACTTTTGCTCCGCCGCTCTTTAGCGTAATCATAAGATTTGCTGTCTCAGTAGTGACGTGGAGACAGGCAGAAATCGTCATTCCACGAAGAGGTTTTTGTTTTTCAAAACGACTGCGGATGGATCTTAAAACAGGCATATTTCTTTCTGCCCATTCGATCCTTTTTTTGCCTTGAGCAGCGAGTTTCCTGTTTTTTATATCGAATTTCATAGTCTGGCCACCTTTCTTAATCTATCTGCCATATCCACTCTCTCCCACGTAAATTCCGGCTCGGTGCGGCCGAAATGACCATAACAGGCTGTCTGCCTGTAGATAGGCCGCCTGAGGTTCAGGTGCTTAATGATAGCTCGAGGGGTAAGATCAAAATTATCCAGGACTATTTTTGTCAGGACGTCATGCTGAACCTTACCGGTGTGTTTTGTATCTACCATAACCGAGACCGGCTCTGCTACTCCGATAGCATAGGATAGCTGAACCTCACACTCAAGAGCTATGCCGCTAGCCACAATATTTTTTGCAATATACCGGGCCATGTAGGAGGCGCTGCGGTCAACCTTTGTCGGGTCCTTACCGGAAAAACATCCGCCGCCATGACTACCCAGGCCTCCGTAAGTATCCACGATAATCTTTCGGCCTGTCACACCTGTATCACCCTGCGGACCGCCTACGACAAATCTGCCTGTTGGATTGATGTGATATTTTGTATCTTTATCTAAATACTGTTCGGGTATAATCGGTTTTATGACCTCCTCGATAATGTCTTCACGGAGAGTCTCCATAGCAATCTCAGAATCATGCTGGGAGGAGATAACTACGGCATCAACACGGGCAGGAACCTTATTGACATATTCAACAGTGACCTGGCTCTTTCCATCAGGCCTTAGATAGGCAAGGGTCTTTCTCTTCCTTACATCTGAAAGACGCCTGACAAGCTTATGGGCAAGCATAATAGGCAGAGGCATAAGCTCGGGAGTTTCTTTAGTGGCAAAACCAAACATTATACCCTGATCTCCAGCACCTTCTTTATCTACTCCAAGGGCTATATCAGCGGATTGTTCATCAATAGAAGTAAGGACAGCGCAGGTGTTATAATCAAACCCATAATCAGAATTATTATATCCCACATCCTTTATAACGCTGCGCGCTACCTTCGGGATGTCTACATAGCAAGAGGTAGTAACCTGGCCCGCTATCATTATAAGACCTGTTGCAACCAGTGTCTCGCAGGCCACCCGCCCCATTGGGTCATTCTTATAAACAGTATCAAGGATGGCATCCGAAACCTGATCGCAGATCTTATCAGGATGACCCTCAGTAACTGACTCAGACGTAAACAGATAATCATTCTTACTCATTTTTTACCTCCCTGCCCCTTACGGGCCTTTATGATTTAGCCAATCTCTCTTTTAAAATATTTATTCCTTTAATAGCTGTAGGGTCAACACCGCGAGCTATAGCCATATAGAAACTTAAAAAATCTCCCAATAAAATTAAAGAAAACATTCGCGTAAGGAGAGAACGCCCTTCACTACATATCTCATAAACGGCAGAAAACTTTTTACCTATGACATCAAGGGTAATCTTGATTCTTTTCTCCATACGTTTAGAATCTCCTTTATCCTTTAAGACAAAGAGAACGAATTTTTTGGTTATATCTCGAGGACCTTCCCAACCCATAATCTCATTGTGGTCCAGCTCAGGAAATGTATTGCTAAATGCCGTGACTTTACTATTTTCATTAAATTGTGTCTTCCAGCGAAAGGCACAAACACCCGCTGCTTCACCACTTCCATAGATGATAGGAATATAACCAAAACCCTTCCTGGTGAGTGTATGGGCTAGATTATTGCGCCTCTCTGGCGCGTACGATTTCACCTTTCTTTCTATATATGCGATGGTCTCCTCTATCTCCCCGTTAATATTTCTGACCATCCCCAGACTTATGAGCGCCTGGAGAAGCGGAAAAAATAGATATCCTATGGCACTGCGGGGAGGCTGGCCTCCGGGGGGGCTATATAGAGGAAGGCTATAGCGGTGGCAGAGTTTTGCAACCTTTCCATTAGAACTCACTCCAATAATCTTAGCACCTTGCGCCCGCGCTTTTTCAAAGGCGCTGAGAGTCTCTTCTGTATTACCGGAATAACTATTAACGAAAAAAAGTGTAGAGCTGTCAACAAAATGAGGAATAGTATAACCACGGTTGACCAGAATAGGGACTCTGATTCTTTTAGATAAAAAGCTGCGCAATATATCTCCAGTCACTGCGGAGCCTCCCATCCCGCTAATGACAATCTTATTTATCCTGGCAAAATTTTTAGGTAATTTTACAGCGCGGCTTAATTCAAGGGCATTTCGGCATTGGGCGGGCAACCCGAGGAGAAGTCCAAGCATGTTATCCCGGTCAAACTTTTTTATTGTTTCAGTTTTTGTAAAATCGTTCAACTACACCTCCATCCCTACACCAATACCTCCGGCATAATCTTCTTTAGCTTTTTCCTGAGTAGCATCTCAACCTCCCGGCCGGTAGAGAGCCCAAGGGCCTCCTGGGTTACTGCCTTAGCTTCTGCTACAGTAATAGAACGTATTACCTTTTTTATCTCCGGGATGACCACCGGACTCATGCTAAGTTCATCAATGCCAAGGCCTAAAAGGATAATTGTATACAATGGATCCCCTGCCATCTCCCCGCACATTCCTACCCATACATTCGCCTGATGACCGGCATCTATAACATTCTTTATAAGTTTCAGCACCCCCGGGTGGGTCGGCTGATAGAGAGATACTACTTTTTCATTGACCCTATCTACAGCTAAGGCATATTGAATGAGGTCATTTGTCCCGATGCTGAAAAAATCTACTTCCTTTGCCAGGATATCACTTATCATTGCGGCAGACGGGGTCTCAATCATGGTTCCTATCTTTATATCCTTGTTAAAAGCAATTCTCTCCTTTTGAAGTTCTTTCTTGGCTTCTTCAACCAGCGCCTTTGCATGGAGAAGTTCTTCGAGAGTGGTAACCATAGGGAACATCATCTTTATTTTGCCAAAAATTGACGCGCGCAATATTCCCCTTAACTGAACCTTAAATATGTCAGGTCTCTCAAAACAGAATCGAATAGCGCGGCATCCGAGAAAGGGATTTATCTCCTGCGGATACGCTAATGGAGAAAGAAACTTATCTCCGCCAATATCGAGAGTCCGAATGACTAAAGAAAAAGGATTAATTTCTTCTGCTACCTTTTTATATGCCTGAAAGTGTTCTTCTTCACTGGGAAGATCCTTTCTGTTCAGATAAAAAAATTCAGTTCGATATAATCCAATCCCCTGTCCGCCATTGGCTATGACAATCGGGACCTCCTCCGGCAATTCAATATTTGCGGCAAGTTCTATCTTTTTCCCGTCCATAGTTACAGATGGCAGTTCCTTTACCCCGCGCAACCCGGTTGTAAATTTTTCAAACTGCTGCTTTGTAGTCTCATATTGGCGGATTGTTCTCTTGTCAGGATTAATAATAACTAAACCATGATGTCCGTCAATTATAAGCATATCACCATCATTAACTACGCTTGTTATATGTTTAAGCCCGACTACTGCGGGAATCTGAAAGGCCTTGGCCATGATAGCTGTATGAGAAGTCTGACCGCCGATGTCAGTGGCGAAACCCTTGACCTTGTCCCTCCTCATCTGAGCAGTGTCTGAAGGTGAAAGGTCATGCGAAACAACGACTACCTCCTCTTGAATGTCTCTGAGAGACTTGGAGGTCTTCTTACCCATAAGATTACGTAAGACCCTGCGCCCTATATCGCGGATATCCGAAACCCTCTCTTTCAGATAATCGTCTTCCATCTCCTGAAAATTTTTTATAAGTTTCTCCAGCACTTCCATAAAAATATATTCGACATTCAGCTTTCTCTTCTCTATTCCCTGCATCGTCTCTTCGATAAGGAGGACATCTTCGAGAACAAGAAGATGGGCATCGAGTATATGGGTATGTTCCTCATCGAGGCGCTGACTGATTTCTTCTCTTATTTTTAATATTTCCTCAGTAGTATCGGCAAGCGCCCTTTCAAATCGAGCGATCTCAAAGGCAATCTTATTATTAGGGATACTATATTTAGACACAGCTAATTTCTCAGCGTGAAAGACAATGGCCTTACCAAGTATTATGCCATCTGAAGCTGAAATACCGCTTAATTTCTCCATCTATTCTTCTCCGAACTTACTGAGGATGAGTTGCTGAAGTGCCCCCATCGCCTCGTCTGCATCCTTGCCTCTGGCTTTTATTTTAATAGCACTTCCCTTGGCTGCAGCCAGCATCATAATCCCCATAATTGATTTCCCATTGACCTTTTTGCCCTCCTTTTCGACTATAATGTCAGCCTTGAAACCATTGGCTGTCTTGACGAAAAGGGCAGCTGGTCTAGCGTGCAGACCTAACTCGTTTTGAATCTCGAAATCTTTTTCAACCATCGACATTTTTTCCCTATCCTCATAATTTTTACTCGAATTCTCTGACGCCTGTCCTTAAGTAAGGTATCAGCTATAAGAATACTATTCTTACCTGCCTGTATCAGTTTAAATGCGAGATCATCTATATCATCCGATGCCCTGTTACTGGCTAATGTAAGAAGCATCGGAAGGTTTACGCCTGTAACAATCTTGATGTTATATTCATTGACAAAGGAATAACCAATATTTGAAGCACTGCCGCCGAAGACATCTGTAAGGAATAGAAAAATTTCTCTCCGGCCGAATTTTTCTAACGCCGCGCCAATTTTATGGCGAAATTCGCGTCTACCCTCTCCGGGATTAAAACAGATGGCCTCGCAATCCGGAATCTTTCCAGCAATATTTTCCACTGTCTCTAAAAAATTACTGGGCAATCCGCCATGACCTGCGATAATTACCTTAATCATAATATCACTCTTTCTTTATGTCCCGATGCTCCAAACGCACTACTGCATCACGGTCTCTCGCAAAATGTTTTTTTAACTCGCTCGACAGCACAACTGAACGATGTTTCCCTCCGGTACAGCCAAGGGCTACAGTCAAGTAGGCCTTCCCTTCACGGCGATAATAGGGCATCAAAAAATCCAGGAGGGTATAAAGTTTTGTTAAAAAATCCCTGGTGATTTTCTCCTTTAAAACAAAGGAACGCACAGCCTTAGCACGGCCGCTTAAGGAACGAAGCTTCCGTATATAATAAGGATTGGGTAAAAAACGCACGTCAAAGATAAGGTCAGCGTACTCAGGTAAACCAAATTTATACCCAAAAGAAATAATATTGATCATCATTTTAACATTATCCGGCGGTACCAAAAAATTTTTAATAAGACTTTCTTTAAGCTCATGGACATTGAGATTAGTTGTATCTATAATAAAATCTGCCTTTCTTTTAATAGGCGCAAGTCTTTTTTTCTCTACCTCAAGATTCTCAAGTATTGAATCTCCATCCCCTAAAGGGTGCCTGCGTCGCGTCTCACTGAATCTCCTTATCAAAACTTTGTTGGAAGCCTCCAGATATAAAATCTGATAAATATATCCGCTGTTTTTAAGCCGCGTAAGCGTGTCCAATAACTTATCCAGAAAAACCCTCTCCCTTATATCAATCCCCAGCGCTATCTTCTCTATTGGTGTGCTGGAGTGATGGCAGAGCTGGGCAAATGTGATGAGAAGCGACGTAGGAAGGTTATCAACACAAAAAAAGCCCAAATCCTCCAAACACCTAAGCGCCTGGTTTTTACCTGCCCCTGAGAGCCCGGTGATAATTACAAAATGTGGTTTTCTTCTCTCTGCCAAAATACTATTCCTTTTCTACTGAACCTGTAGGAAGATTTATAGCCTGACTCAATTTTTGGGTAAGTTCTTTGGCTGAATCAGATCCCATTATCTTAAGCCTCTGATTCATAGCTGCTATCTCTACCAAAGTAGCCACATCCCGGCCAGGCCTGACAGGGATAACAATCTCCGGCAAGCTTACTCCCAAAAAGGTAATCTTTCTTTCTTCTAATCCCAGACGGTCATATTCCTTGCGTGGTTTCCATGCCTCCATACCTACAACCATTTCAATACGTTTTTTAGTGCGGATGGATCCAACTCCAAAAATATTACGAATATTGATAATCCCAAGCCCCCTTATCTCCATATGATGACGAATGAGTTCTGGCCCGCCACCCATTAGAACTTGACCCTCTTCTAATTTTATATCCACGATATCATCAGCTACCAGACGATGACCTCGCCGCACCAGGGCAAGGGCACATTCACTTTTCCCTACTCCGCTCTTACCCATAATCAATGTCCCCACGCCATATACATCAAGCAGTACCCCATGAATGCTCATTTCCGGCGAAAAAAAATCTTCCAGATACGATGAAAGTCTGGTAAATAAAAGGTTAGAAACAAGTTTCGATTTTATAATAGCTACTTTATGGAGCGATGCCAGGTTTATGAACCCTTTAGGCAAAACAGCCCCACTATTAATAATACAGGGAATCTTGGTTTGCAAAAGATGAATAATTCTTTCCCGGCGGTCTGCAGAAGTTAATTTTTGTAAAAAGCCTCCTTCAAGTCTTGTCAGCAGTGTTACACAGCTAGAATTAAAATGTTCTCTATAGCCGGCTAGGAATAACCCCGGACGATTTATCTCACAGGTCTCAATCAGGTTTTCCAAACCGACATCTCCTGTAATCAAAGAAAGTTTTAGACTTCGTCGATTATCTTGAAAAAACCTTCTTACCTTTAAGGCCCCCATCGTTATTTACCCTCTTCATCTTTACGGCGTATAGCCGCGAAAAGTACCTCTGGGCTTTGGGCCCTCATTAATTCCTCACGAAAATCTTTCTCTTTAAGCAGGCGTGATATACGGGCAAGAGCCTTAAGATGTGGTCCGGCTGAATCCTGCGGAGCAACCATAAGAAAAAAGAGATAGGCAGGTTCTCCATCCAGACTATCAAAATCAATACCTTTTTCTGAGCGGCCAAAGGCTGCAACAAGCTTCTTCACTGTCTTAGTCTTTCCATGCGGAATACCGATCCCTTCACCAATGCCGGTAGAGCCAAGTTTTTCTCTCTCTAAAAGAACCTTTACCATCTCTTCTTTATCTTCTATCTCCCCGGCCTTGACCAATAGATCAACCAGTTCCTCTAAGACTTCTCGTTTATTCCTGCCCTTAAGATTAGTACTTATACATTTTTCACTCAAAAAATCTATAATCCTCATATATCTCTATCCTCCTGGGCCTCCTGAGCTTTTATTTTAACCTTATGGTCTTTGAGACGGTCATGATACCTGCGCAACTGTTTTATAATCTTGTTTATAGCCAAATCAACAGATGTATACATGTCACCGGATGATTCCTTAGCAAAAATAGTCTTCCCCTCCAGGTTAAAAGTTATCTCTACGGTATGGATATACTTTTCCATAGACATAACAACATGCGCATCTATAATCTTATCACTATACTTTAAGGCCTTCTTTATCTTATCTTCCGCATGCTGCCGCAGTGACTGAGTTACCTCTATTTTGCGTCCGCTAATAGTAAGATTCATCACCAAACAAATCGCCTCTGGCGATAACATATAGTGGTTGGAATTGTCTTTTGAAATTCCATACCATTAATTACTACACACATACCCTAAATATATCATACCGGCTTTCCCCTGTCAATCTGCTTACCTCCACATTTTCTATCCTGGCACCAGGAGGGCCCTTATGACACCACTCTATCATCTCCTTGATTCTGGTCTCATCACCTTCAAAAAGGCACTCTACCTCTCCTGAATAAAGATTTTTCACCCAGCCGGTAAGGCATTTTTCCTGCGCCTTACATTTGGTGCTATACCGGAAAAAGACCCCCTGCACTCTCCCGCTTATAATAACCCTTACCCTGATCTTTTTCCCTATCCTAATACAAAGGCCAGTGCTACTAAAATCAGAACCATCACGATCTGCGCATCGTAGTCTTTCTTTTCCATTTTGTAGTCTTTTTTCTCTAAACTAAAATCACCTTTTTTCTCTTCTGCAATAGCTTCGTGAGTAAAAAGACATACGACAAACAAAAACAAAATAAATAAAACAATTAAAATTTTAGCCATACAAGTTCCTCCCTATTTTGGTGGCGGTGCAGGGACTCGGACCCCGGACACAGAGATTATGATTCTCCTGCTCTAACCAACTGAGCTACACCGCCATTGCCGCACTTTAACCTTTATGAAAACAGGGCACCTACCTAACAGTAAGTGCCCTGTAGATAATGGTGGCGGGGGACCGATTTGAACGGTCGACCTCCGGGTTATGAGCCCGACGAGCTACCAGACTGCTCCACCCCGCAAAAACTATTTTATTATACAATAAAAAATTATCCTGTCAATCTTATTGTGA
>JADHWT010000029.1 GCA_016783345.1 Candidatus Omnitrophota bacterium
GCGGCCATAAAAAAACTCCCCAGACAAGGAGATTAATAAGAGACAGAATCAAAATAATACGAAAAGAAAATTTCATTTAAAATTTATCCGCTTTATATAAAGATTGCGGTCGTTATCAATGCCGCCGAAGAAATCATTGACGAAATGGACAATAAGCTTCTCTTCCCCGGGTAACGTATTAAAATGAAAATAATAACTCTTCCAGGTATCGGACTTAACCCATGTATCTCCCCCTCGGACAAGCCTTCCGGCTTTGCTTAACCACACCTCCATCCTGGGCCAGAAACCCTGTGCATGAGTTCCCCTCGCCACTATCTCAACAGTCACTGCGCCGCCGTTTAAAACCACAGGAAGCACCCTTAGATTGTCATCGCCAATATCCTCTTTATCAATAGAAGCCGTTATTCTCCGCAGCCGCCTCGCTCGAAGTTTCTCTATTACTTTAACCAGACCCTGCCTCGCGTAAAGTTCTTCCAGGGCAATATAGGCCTTGATCTCTTCCGGATTTATTTCTATCTCTTTTAAAAATTCCTTTTCTGCCTTCTCTGTCTCTCCAAGGGCATCATAGGCTGCAGCCAGGCCATAATGACTGCCGCAATAGTATGGGTCCAGCTCCACCACCCTTCCATATTCTACCATGGCCTCATACCAGAATTTTTCTGCCTCGTAGCTCCGGGCCAGATTGAAATGCGCGTCTATATCTTCCGGAGAAGCAATAAGAATCCTTTTAAATTCATTCCTGGCCTTTGCCCATAGCCCCAGATATTCATATACAAGACCGCGCCTGAAAGGACTGCTCATCTCTTTCCAATTCTCCCTGTCTTTATAGAAGAAGGCTAAATTACGTTCGATCTTTTTTCTAGCTATACCTCTCTCTCCAACAGGATTAAAATATGCAGGATTAAAATATGATAGAAGACCGGTGATGATAAACAGCCCCATAAAATAACTTACCCAAGGCTTAAAGGATTTCTCCTTTATGCCTGTTAAATTACCTTTTGCAACAAAATACGTTATGCAAAACAAAAACACCGGCCAGTGACGTCTTAAATCTATCCAGATATTGAGATAGAATCCCAGAAGGATTCGATTGACAAAAAGCTGGAGCAGAAACGTCGCTATAACCAGACATATCATCCCAAGAGCAAAAATCGGGAGTGTGGAACCTGCCCGTAAGGGTACTGACTCCGGCTGGGGCTTGCCCCGTACCTTTAGGTAAGGTGTCTGTCCCTTTTTTGCGGAAAGCAAAAGCGCGGCTAATATCACCGCCTGAAAGAAGAAGGGGTCTAGTCTGCCAAAAAAAATAAACCGGCCACTCAAAAAAATTGAAATAAATAATGAGAGGAAAATGGTAAAATTAAGCAGTCCCTTCAATTTAAAAAGGTGAAAGATAAGGAGGAATAAAGAGAGTATACCCAGTATCAGACGCTCTCTCCCGGTGACCAGCCCTGCCCCTGCTAAAAGTGGCAGGGTGATTGCTATAATTCCCAATCTTTCAGCACTGGACATCATCTTCAACTTAGGCCCGGAATCAAAGAAAATTTTTTCATAAGTAATTCCGGGCCGGGTATATAAGTTTATCCATATGGAATAAGTATATGTTTTCCTTTTTTGCCGCCTTTTTCATCTCCGGAGTAAAACCTGCTTTACTGAATAGGGCAAAATATTCTTTTCTATTCTTTTTACCCCACTCTACTCTTTGAGATTTTTTCTTCAGGTCTTCGTAAATATTCGTTCCGATAGGTTTATTAGACCACTTAACTTCGCTAAAAAGGATTTCGTTTGTTTTGCTGTTTAAGGCTACAAGGTCTATCTCTTCATTTCTGTCCCACCAGCGGCCGTATGTTTCAAATTCAAGGGGAAGTTTTTCACTCAAAATAGCATTTAAGAGGATTTCACCCGATATTTTTTCGTAGTTTTTAGCCAAAAGTTCAGGCATCGCAGCTTTTATCTTTGCTGCAACCTCAACAATTTTGTTTTCTTCAAGAAGTGACCTGTTTCTAAAGACAAGCCTAAACCAAAAATTGAAAAAGTTGTCCTCTATTATATATATACCTTTCCTGCTTTTCTCCGGCATTTTCTCGGTAACCGGTATTTCCTTTTTAGTTATTTGAAGGCTGGCTAAAATAGAGATATACCGGGAACTTGTGCCTTTGTCAAAGCCGGTTTCGTTTATAATCTCTGAAAGTTTATGTTTTCCTAATGATAGCGCCTCCAATATTACAAAATAATTCCTTGGTTCTTTCAGCTCCTCCCTGAGTAAAAATTCTACCTCATCGTAAAGGGGCTGCCCTTTTCTTAAGATCTCTTCTTTTATGACATCAAGATAGTTTTTAGCGCAAAATTTATTCAGATAAAGCGGGGTGCCTCCGGCAATGCTGTAAATAGCTAAAATCTCATCAAAAGTTTTGTCAGGGAAAACTTTTTTCACTTCTTTAAATCTAAAAGGTTTTATCAGAAATTGGCCTGTCCTTCTGCCGTATAAAGGCGCTTTATAAAAGAGCGCTGTCTTTTCCATCATTGAGATACTTGAACCTAAAAGTATCAAATAAACTTTAGAGGTTTTTAGATGAATGTCCCAGGCCTTCTGAAAGGTTGAGGGTATTGCTTTATCAGTCTCAGCTAAATAAGGGAATTCGTCAATTATGACAGCGAGTTTTTCTCTTTTGTTAGCGATATATTTAAAGGCCGTCTCCCAGTCTTTAAATCCTTCCTGCGGGAGAAATTCATCTTTAAAATATTCCCCGACTGCTTCCGTAAACTTTTTTAGCTGGTTATGCGCGGCGAGCCTCTCGCATAAAAAATAGATATGCGGCTTATCTTTTACAAATTGAATGCTAATTTCGGTCTTGCCTACGCGCCGTTTGCCGTAAATAATTATTAACTGGGCCGAATTTTGCTGCCATTTTTCATTAAGAAAATTTAGTTCTGTTTCTCTGTTTATAAACCTCACTATATCCCCCTCCTGCTATTTAGTCTAATATAGATTAGTCTAATCTATATTAGACTAATAAACGGCCTTTGTCAACTTTTTCTTGTTTCTTGTTTCACCTATTTTTTTGTTCCGTATCCAAGCCCGCCGCACAATTCACATCTTTCGGCCTTACCATCTCTTAACACGCGGCCCATGCCGTCGCACCCTGATGGAGGATGTGGACAAATAAATACATCCGGTCCTGAACGGGTTATAATACCATATCCTCGGCCTCTGCAAATCGGGCAGATTTTAGGCGAAGCCATCCCTTTGCGGGTACCGGAACACTGTGGACAGGTAACCTTTTTATATCTATCTAAAAGCCCTATCACCCTTTCAGCGGTCTTTTTCTTTATTACCTCACTGGATATTTTTTTCTCTTTGACACTTATGGCAAATCTATATACATTTACAACTATAACTATAATTAAAATCAAGATAAGTGTTTTTATGAGAAATTTCATATCTGCCTCTTTTCTATACATGCCTCTTTCTTCTTTCTAAGTTGCTCCATGTCCCTTTTTAAATCCTGACACTTCCCGGCAAAACAATCATTCCTGCATTCCGCAATTAATGAATCTAAACGAACCTCAAAATCCTTAATTGTTTTTATCTCTTCTTTTTCTCTGTTTAAAACGGATGAAAGCATATTATTAAAACTCCTCGCAATATCTTTTAATTCGTCTTTTTTTCTGAAAATTAGCTCCGGGTTATAAGCCCCTGTCTCAACCATTTTCATAAATTTTTTGAGTCTGAATATCGGCCCGGCAATTTTATGAGTAACAAATAGCTCGAGAGCGCTAAAGAGAAAAGCAATAGCGATAATTATGAGCAGTAAAGGGAAGATACAAGACATCGCTTCCCTGAACATGATTGTCTGTAGGCCCTCTTCATATATCTCAAGTTCAGTTAAAATCTGCCTCACATAATTAATATTCCACCAATAGATTAATAGAACTAGAAAAAATGAAATAAATATGCTGGCTAGGAAAATTATAACGAAATGTTTTATTTGAAACGGCTTATCTATTATTATTATATTCCGTCTCTCTTTATTCTTATCTTTCCGTTTATTCATAGTTACCTCTCTCTAAGAGCTCTGCCAGGAATAGACCGTTATCTTATCTGTATCTACCTGAAGGCCATCTATACTGAAAGCAGAAGGGTCGTAGGTTACACTACTCGTTCCATGGATAGTATTAACAGTCCGGCTGACTACCGCTCCTGTTACGCTAGCGCTTCCACCGATACGGACATTCCCTCCCTCTCCTGTCCCGTCCATATTCGAGTCATTAACGTATAGAAGTCCGGTAAAACTACTGGTTCCAGACATAACCACATTTCCTCCAATAACTATCAGAATCCCGTTGCCGCTACTATTATTGATAGAGATATCTTCTCCTGCATCATCACCTGTTAATTCAACTAAGGTAACTGCATCTTTTGCCTGCGGCAGGGTGATATTACTTAATATGTCTCCATCTACATAGTGGCGACTAGCCGGGACAATGGTCCTATAATACGCAATATCCAAATTCGGAAAACCATAATCCGGGCCGGCTTCAACAGTGTATCCACTACTTACTATAAGATGGCTGGAATTAATATGAGGGGCAGCATTATTAGAATGGACATTCCCATTAACTACAATAGACGCGCCTGCTCCTCCCCCTCTGTATTCCTGTATGCCATCTGTAAAAACACCATAGCCAAAGGCCGCCTTTGGATTATAAATATTCAATCTTACAACTGTGGTTCTTCCCTTCACTATACCTGTAGAAACAACTACCCCGCCCGTTGTATTAACCTCATAGGTCCCGTCACCAAAAACAGTCTGACTTATATCCCCGTCTTCGCCTTCCTGAAGTTCCCGCAAGGCCATATTGGCGCCAGCTTCAGCTACGTAAAGGGCCTTCAGTAAATCCACTTCCTTCCGGGCATTAAAGCAATTTCGCATAATCACCGTGGAAAAAAGCACAAGATTAGCAGACATAATGGCCACTACAATTAAAGCAACTATAAAGACAACACCTTTATTTTTCATTTGTTTTTGGGTTTTACGTCTGAAGTCATAGAAATACTATAACCCCTGCCTCGATAATTATAATATCGGTCTACGGTGATGCTGATAATTCCGCCTTTCCAGGTCACGACTACGTCGCTTAAAATAGGTGTCTGGGTAAATGGTGAAGGAGAGGTTAAGACAGCCTGAAATTGGACATATCTCCCGGTCCCAATACCTGAGATATCATTATCAGCGCTGCTGTCTGTAAAAGCTATCAAGGAGCCCCAGGCTGTTGCCAAGCTCATATCCGCGTTATCACTACTGCGGACCTTTATGGATATATCTGTCCCTGCTGGTAATGTTTCCACCCATGAGATAGTATCATAAACAGGGTTATCTACGCCTGTATTATAGATCTGGGAGGTCAATGTCCCGCTCGAACAATAACTAACATCTATTCCCTCTACAGCGTAGAGATAGGTTTGTGCTGTCCCGGATGCACCCCAGTCCAACGGGAAAATAGAGGCATCAGTTCCATCCCACAGGATCTCTTGTGTTTCAATAGGATCAGTGTTATCAATCCATTTTCGGGTACAAAAATTTCCACTAGTCTCTCCTGTATCACTATAATAGGTTATACTGTAGTTCTTATCTTTATTGAAGACCTCCCCTACTGCTGTTTCCCAGGAAAGCCAGTCTGTCCATGCAGTCTCACCTATGGCCAGTGTTTTACTAGCACTACTGCTAAAGAATAAGCTAGACCGGGCAGCATCTACTATATTTCTAAAATTAATGGAATCTGTCTCAGCTAATGCAGGACGGGTTATATTTAAGGCCCCTGTACCTGTGGGAGAGGCGACAAATTTAAGCCTTACACGTGAGCCGGATTTAAATAAAGAATCAGAAGAAATAAGGATGCGATACGAAGAACCTGTTGCAGATGGATCATTAATATTGTCCGGAATATCATCGCCAGTTTGGCCCCCTATAAACCATGTCTCTCCGCCCCCGTCTAAAAAAACGTTCCCTCCGCTGACTACTACCTTATCCGTAACTATCCCCTCATTAAAAAAATCTGTTTCTGTCCAGTGGTCATATTCCTCGGCAGAGAAATCAAGAAGCCCTGCGCCGCCTGTTTGAAGATTTTTTATAATCTCCCGTCCGCTGGAGCTATTCACATAGGAATCTACCTGGGCCTGCCTCTGGAGATCGGTAAGTCCGGAATCCCAATTTAAAACAGACTTACGCAATTCCGTGCCGGCGTTAGGGTTATTATAGGTATTATAAATAATAGCCTTCTCCCAGATAATATTATTATCACTATCCAGCATAATTAACCCGCTGGTCGAATTTCTCTCAGCCTTGCCAAAGCTTATAGCATTGTAGGAGGAAGCAGTGCTTGGGCCTAAAAAGATAGTTGCAAGACTGGATTCTCTGATTTCACGGGTAAAAAGGTGAAGGGCAGTTCTTGTGTCTTCTCTCAATTCACTGGCAATCTTTCCCTCACTCCATATCTTAGATGAGACTTCAGCAATACTAAAAATTGTCCCAATACATAACCCCAATATCACAACAACCATAACTGTCTCTGTTAAGGTATACCCGCGTTTAGATAAAATTGCATTCATATATTTAGTTATCCACCATAATCGTGATTAATTCAATAGGCGCGGGGCTCCAACCCTTTTCCAGCACCTCTCCTGTTAAAATCTTCATCTCAGAGACACTGCCTATCCCCACCCGGTAACCATAACTTTTATAGGAGACCTTAATTGTTACCTGAGTAAGACGGCTATCCCCTGAATAGTTTTCAAATATAATTGTCTCTCGTTTAAAATCTGTAGCGCTCCCGGAATCATTGCCATATTGATCTATATAATGTAAAGTTTCGCTGAGGGTATCTAAATTTTCAAATGGTTTTCGCATGGCCATCTCCATTCTCTGCTGGGCCAGATTCCCTGCTATCATAACCATCTCTGTCTTTTTCCCCATGGCCTGGAGCTGAGAAAATCCTACGATGATAGTGCACATAACCACAGCCAAAATAAAAAGGGCCACCATCAGCTCTACAAGCGAAAACCCCTTCATCCTTACAGAACGCACTGTCGCAAAAATTGGGACTGACTCCGCAGGTGTCTGTCCTTTTTTTGCATACTTATTATTCATCTACTATAAGTATATATTACTTATCGGCAGTTGTCAATTCATGCGCGGGAAGCGATTTTTTTGTAATTGCCTTTTATAAAAGAATATGGCATAATTAGTTATGATACGATTAAGAGAAGAAAATGGGTTTAGCTTAGTTGAAACCATAATAGCAATCGTTTTTATTGCTATAGCACTTGTAGCTATGGCCGCTGCCTTTACTAATGCATCCTCCATCCTGCAAAGATCCCGGCATACCTTAACTGCCGTAGGGCAGCTTCAAAAGTGGGTTGAATTCTATAGGAATTCTTCTTTTTCCACTATAAGCGCTATACCTACAGGCACAAATATTTCTTTAAATGTCTCTAATGCACCATTGCAGAATCCAAATCTATATCTAACTGTTAATACGTATGATGCTGATGGCGATAGTACTAATGATAGCGATATCAGAAAGGTCTCCTTAAGAATTTCCTGGGATGAGCGTAGTGGCACTATTACCAAAAAAATGGTAACCCTTATCACTGAAAACGGAATCAATCCATGAGTAATAAAAACGCCTTAACATTAGTAGAACTAATTGTTGTCGTAAGCCTTATGGCTATAATCCTTGGGGCGCTCATAGCGCTCTACACTACCCATCACCAGTTTTATAACATCGCCTCGATATTCACAGAACTGAGAGGTTATACTAAAAATTTCAAAAATCAGATAAGCAAAGACATAGAAGAAGCAGTATCAGTTGTAACAAGCCAATCTCTCTCCGGCACAACCTATACAACCGGCTCTAATGAACTTGTCCTTAAATGTTATTCCCTCTATTCCACTGGCTTTGAGACTGATTATTATGATTACATCGCCTATCGTAAGGTTGGAGCTAATATAAAAAGGGTGGTTGAAGCTAATGCTACTTACGATGACAGAGGCGATAGCGACCGCATCTTTATTGAAAATGCAAATAGTATGTCCTTTGAATTCTATAACAGCAGTCAAACTAAAATAACTAGTAATTATCCTACAACCACCCGCATTGATATCGACCTGGATGTAGAAAAAACCTGGGCGGGTACAACGAGAGGCGAGACAATCCACTCTTCAGTCAGGTTAAGGAATAAAAGATGATAAAAAACTCTCAAAAAGGTGTCGTTCTTATCATAGGGCTTATCTTTGTTTTCCTGACTGCGGTTCTTGTAGCCGGGATCTTACTCATTACTGATATTGAAAATAGAAATGTCGTGCGCGACCAGTGGAGTCTGACTGCCTTTCACTTAGCTGAGGCAGGAGTAGAAGATGCTATCTGGGCATTAAACAATAGTGACTGGGGAGGAGGATGGACTACTCCAACAGGCGGCCCCTATACTAAAACTGTCTCCTCTTTTACTGATTCTACAGGAAAAGTTATCGGCTCTTATTATGTAACTGTAACCGACCCAACGTCTACCACACCCGATATCGAGTCTACTGGTTACTCACCGAGTAACACTGCAAGCGATAATATAGAGCGTACAGTCAAGATCGCTCTCCAGAACCAAAGTATCTTTACCCGTGCTATATTTGGCGACGAGTGGATTAAGATGAAAGGTAATGCCAAGACAGATAGTTATAACTCTTCGCTGGGCTCCTATGCTTCAACTAAAGGCAATAATGGCCATGTAGGGACTAACTCCACATCTACGAGCAGCCCCTATGCTATTCATCTTGAGAACAATGCTGAAGTAGATGGAAATGCGGCAATCGGACCTAGTGGAGATACAAATAATGCTATTGAACTCGAAAATAATGCTGACATTACTGGCACCCCATCTGCTAACAGCTCTCTCGTGGAGATGCCTTCTATAAGTGCCCCTGATATGTCCGGCACAACCTATCAGGGTTCTATAAATCTCAGTGGAAATGATAGTGCCAGCATTACAGGTGATTCCGAATATAGTTCTATCACCCTCGATAGCAATTCCGACCTTACTATTGATCCCGGCGTTAGCAAAATCTATGTCACTGGAAATCTAACTTTAGACAGTAATACTGAAATAAATATTAGTTCTAGCGGGTCATTAACTATCTATGTAGCCGGCCAAATCAATATAAATAGTAATAGTGAAATAAACATAGGCACTGCTTCTGATCTCACCATCTATGTAGGGCAATACTTTCATATGGATAGTAATTCTAAAATCAACAATGATAGTCAGGACCCCACCAAATTTTCACTATTGGCATTGGATAGTCTTACTGACCCTGGAGATCCTAACACTAATCCAGGTATAGATATTAATTCTAACAGCAATCTCTATGGAAGTATCTATGCAAAAAATGCTGGGATTCTAATGAATAGTAATGCCGATGTCTATGGAGCAGTAGTAGCCAATACCATCAGACTTGACTCCAATGCAAAAATACACTATGACCAGGCATTAGCAACTGATTCTGGTAGCCCTGGCGCCGGCGTAATTATTTCTTATTGGAAGGAGCAGTAATCTTTCTATCCCGGAGGCCAGGAAAAACTGCGGCCGCCTAAAAGATGGAGATGCAGATGAAATACAGCCTGGCCAGCATCACGATTGCAATTCGTTACAACCCTGAACCCGCTCTTATCAATCTTTTCTTTACGGGCAAGGCGTGAGGCAACTAAATATATATGGCCGATAAGGGACGCATCTTCTTCTTTTATATCTAAGCTTGTTTCGATATGTTTTCGCGGGATAATAAGTATATGCACAGGCGCCTGAGGATTTATGTCCCTGAATGCTAAGACCCTGTCATCTTCATAAACCACATCACACTTTATCTCTTTTTTCACCATACGACAAAAAAGACAATCACTCATATTTACTCCCATAAAAACCAGCCAGGCAGGAAAGGGTATAAATGGTTGCGGTCTCACTGCGGAGTATTAAGGACCCCAAAGACACAGTCTTAAATCCGGCCTTTCTTAAAAGGATTACCTCTCCTTCAGAAAATCCACCCTCAGGCCCCATGACAACTATTCCCTGCACCACGTGGGATGCAGGGTTCGCTCCCATATTCTTTATAAGTAAATCAGAAAGCATTAGTTCCTTTTCCTCTTCCCATGGAACAATTTTTAAACTGCATCCCTCATCACCAGGGCCATGGCGCAAGGTCTTTAAAAAATCACCTAAGGTAACGGGCGCAGAAAGCTTCGGAGGGACAGGACGGCCGCATAACCTTGCAGCCTCCGAGGTAATCCTCTCCCAGCGCCTCTTTTTTTCATTGCCGCTATATCTCGGTATAACCCTTTCGGTTATTAAAGGGATAATAGAATCTACGCCTATCTCTGTTGCTTTCTCAATTACCATATCCATCTTCTCGCCTTTCAATATACTCTGACCAAGGACAATGGAAAGGCCTATCCCCCTCTCGATCTTTTTCCATTTTGTAACAGCTATATTCACATGGTTTCTGGAAATATCCTCTATATACCCCTCTCCTTCATCTCCATCCAGTACTATAACCCTATCGCCATTTTTCATCCTCAGGACATCCTTGAGATAATGCGCATCCCTCTTCCCTAAAACTATCTCCTTCTTCCCCCTGCTCCCGGCTACGTATATCCTGGCCATTTACCTGAATTTATCAAAAAATTTCTTCCCCTTAGAAACCTTCTCTCCCCTGATCCGCGCAAGCTCCCGTATAAGTTCCTGCTCTTTTTCAGTTACCTTGATAGGGACATCCACCCTCAAATGTATCAGCAAATTCCCCCTCCCGTATCCACGTAAATCAGGAAACCCTTTTCCCTTCTGGCGGAAGACATGCCCGCTCTGGGTCCCCGGTAAAATCTTAAGTTTCATTTTTCCGTCCAGGGTCGGCACTTCTATCTCTCCTCCAAGCGCAGCTACTGTAAAATTTATCGGAATTTCACAGACAATATCATTCTCTTCCCGTGAAAAAATTTCATGCCTCTTTACTTTAATAACTATATAGAGGTCTCCGCGCGGCCCGCCAAAAAGTCCGGCCTCCCCTTCTCCTGAAAGTCTAAGTGATGAACCAGTCGCCACTCCGCCCGGGATCTTTACGTCAATATTTCTTTGTATCTTAATCCTGCCGTCCCCTTTACAACGGTTACACAGCTTCTCTATTGTCTGCCCCATTCCGCCGCACTGGTTGCAGGTCCTGCTCATACTGAAAAAACCCTGGCTGATATTTACCTGACCGCGGCCCTGACAAGTAGGGCATGTCTTTAAGGCTGTCCCGCCTGCTGCGCCATTACCCCTGCATTCCGAACAGGCCTCACGGCGAGCTATACGGATTGGTTTCTGCACCCCCTTGACCGCCTCTTCAAAACTGATTAACATATCATAGCGCAAATCTGCGCCATCCTGAGGAGAAGGCCCGCCTGAACCCCTGCGCCTCTCTCCAAAAGCATCCCCGAACATATCGCCAAAAATCTCACTGAGGTCAGGAAAACCCCTGCCAAATCCGCCGAAACCGGGTCCTACCCCTTCAACATGTCCAAACTGGTCATAGGTAGCCCTTTTCTGCGGGTCACTCAGGACCTGATATGCCTCCAAGATTTCCTTAAATTTTTCCTCAGATTCTTTATCTCCTGGATTACGGTCCGGGTGATATTTGAGGGCAAGTTTCCTGTAAACTTTTTTTATATCCTCTTCAGTGACATTCCTGTCAACACCCAAAACCTCATAATAATCTCGCTTAGCCAATTATTTTATCTCCTTATTAAATAGGGACACTTTCCCCTCAACAATCCCCTGTATCTCCTTCAACCTCTCCTCTGTATTTGCCTCAAACCTGAGCACAAGCACCGGCTGCGTATTAGACGCGCGGACAAGCCCCCATCCATCGCCAAAGAGTATCCTCGCCCCATCTACGTCTATAACCTCATACTTATCCTTGAAAAAATCTTTGACTTTCTCCACAATCTTAAATTTTTCTCCATCGCTTGATGGGATCCTTATCTCCGGGGTATTTATATATGAAGGGATATCCTTTAAAAGATCTGAAAGTTTTTCCTGCGTATTTGAAAGAAGCTGTAAGAGCCTGCCGCATGCAAAGATGGCATCATCATAGCCGTAGTAGTTATCAGCGAAAAAGATATGCCCGCTCATCTCACCTGCAAGCGGCGAATTTTCCTGCTTCATCTTTTCCTTGATGAGTGAATGGCCTGTCTTCCACATAATCGGTTCGCCCCCATGCGCCTTTATATCCTCAACTAAACCCTGTGAGCACTTCACTTCAAAAATTATCTTGGCCGGGCCGCGCGCCAGAATCTCACGACTGAATAAAGCAAGTAATTTATCCCCCCAGATAATCTCACCTCTTTCATCCACAGCCCCGATCCTGTCACCGTCTCCGTCACAGGCAAGCCCTGCGT
>JADHWT010000030.1 GCA_016783345.1 Candidatus Omnitrophota bacterium
GATTGTGGGCGCCTACGCTGCAATAGCCAATGGAGGAATATTTAATAAGCCCTATATTGTTAAAAAAATCATTGGGCCTGAAGGTGTGCCATTCAAAAAACATTTTTCAACCGAGGGGAAGAGGGTTATCTCCGGAGAGACATCTTCCCGTTTAAGGGAGATTTTGAGAAAAGTAGTAGAGGGGGGGACAGGCCGCTTGGTTAGAATAGACGGGTTAGATATAGCAGGCAAAACCGGGACAGCGCAGAAGGTAAGTCCTGAGGGAGGATATAGCAAAGATAAATATATAGCCTCTTTTATTGGCTTTATGCCGGTAGATGAACCAAAGATCCTTATAGGTGTTTTTGTTGACGAACCTCAGGGGATACACTATGGCAGTGTCGTGGCAGGTCCCTGTTTCCGGGATATGGCAAAACAGATTTATAATTATCTATGGCTTGGCCGCGCTAATGAGAGGATTTATTATGGGCGCTATCCTGAAAGAATTAGTAAAGCAATTAGAGACTAAAAAGATTATCGGCGCCAGTGACCTCGCCATTGAAGGGATAGCCTATAATTCACGGAAGGTAAAAAAAAATTTTCTATTTGTCTGTCTTAAGGGGCATCATTTTGACGGGCATAATTTTATAGATGACGCAAAGGCCCGCGGAGCTACAGCGCTAGTAGTTGAAAAGGAATTTGGTAGTGGGTTAACTCAAATAGTTGTCCCTGATACAAGGGCCGCGTTGGCGAGACTCGCAAGCAGTTTTTATGACTTTCCGACCCGCTCTCTTAAGGTCATAGGTGTCACCGGCACAGACGGGAAGACCACTACCACCCGCTATATCAAATCAGTACTGGAAGAAGCGGGAATAAAAACCGGTCTCGTAGGAACTATAAACTATGAATTAGGTGAGAGGGTTATCCCGGCTGACCGCACCACGCCTGAATCTCTTGACCTGCAATTTCTTTTTAATCAGATGCTAAAAGGAGGTCTCAGCCATGCAGTTATAGAGGTCTCTTCTCATGGACTAAGTCAATCCAGGGTGGATGAGATAGATTTTAAGGCAGCTGTCTTTACTAATTTAAGCCATGAGCATCTTGATTTTCATAAAGAAATGAATGAATATTATTTTGCTAAACGGCGTCTCTTTGAAAAAGATATAGAAAAGGGCATTGTTAATATAGACGACGAATTCGGAAAGAAGCTGAGGGATTTTTTGGCTTTACGCTCAAATAAGGCATTAACTTTTGGCACATCAACTGATGCGGACCTGATGGCTTTTGATATACATGCCGGCATGGACGGCACAAGATATAAGGTTAAAGGTCTCGGCATTGATATGGATATAACCCTTCCACTCATTGGCAGGCACAATGTCTATAATAGCCTTGGAGCCGTAGGAGCAGGCCTGCACCTTGGTATCTCTTCCACGGATATAAAGAGAGGACTTGAAAGGGTTACAGGTGTCCCCGGCCGTTTTGAACGCGTTCAATGCGGACAACCTTTTACTGTTATAGTTGATTATGCGCATACACCCAGGTCTTTGGAGAATGCATTGACAGAGCTTAAGGGTTTAAGCAGAAGCCGCATAATTGTCGTATTTGGATGCGGTGGCGATAGAGATAGCGCTAAGAGAGCGGTTATGGGTGAGATAGCTAGCAGATTAGCTGACCATATAATTGTGACGAGTGATAATCCCAGGAGTGAAGACCCCTTAAAGATTATTCAGGATGTTACCAAAAAAATGGGGACTGTCCCAAATTTTTTTGTAGAGCCTGATCGAGAAAAGGCCATTTCCATGGCCCTGGATATGGCGAAACCCGATGATTGTGTTCTTATAGCAGGGAAGGGGCATGAGAAATATCAGATAAAAAACAATGTCTACCTTCCTTTTGATGATGTAGAGAAAGTTAAGTCGAAATTAAAAAAGTAATGTTGCAACTTACCTTAGAAGAAATCGCACGGGTGAGTTCGGGCAGGCTTTTTCATGGAAATCCTCAAAAAAAAATCAAAGGGGTTTCTATTGATTCGCGCACTATCAAACCTCAAGAATTATTTATCCCGCTAAAAGGCGGGCATACTGACGGGCACAAATTTTTAAGAGAAGTAAAAAAAAGAAACGCTGCTGCCTTAGTCAGAAAAAATTTTCCGCAATCTTATATCCCCGTGGGTCTGCCTTTTATAAGAGTCCAAAGTCCTTTGCATGCCCTGGGAGATATCGCTAACTACCATCGCCAAAAATTTCAACTACCTGTTATAGCTATAACAGGTAGTTGCGGCAAGACCACAGTTAAGGAGATGACTGCTCGAATACTTGCGTGTAAATTTCGTGTCCTTAAGGCAGAAGGAAATTTTAATAATGAGATAGGCCTCCCTTTAACGCTCCTTCGTTTGAAAAAGGGAGATGAAGCAGCAATTCTTGAAATGGGGATGAGTAGCCCCGGAGAGATTGCATACCTCACCCGCATAAGCCGGCCTTCTATAGGGGTTATTACTAATATAAATCCTGTCCACCTTGAAGGATGCGGCAATCTTGATGGTGTCTCAAAGGCAAAGGAAGAGCTTTTATTAAACCTCCCCGAGGGAGCTAAGGCTGTTCTTAACTATGATGATGTGCGTCTCCGGAGAATGGGATGCAAGTTTCCCGGCGAGGTGATAAGTTTCGGAACAGGAAAGAAGGCAGGCGTGGCGTGGCGTGGCGTGCGGGCAGATGGAATTAGATATAAAAAAGGCCTTATGTCTTTCCGCCTTAACGGAAAGGAGAGATTTGATTTGCCTTTTTTAAGCAGGGCAAATCTCTATAATGCACTCGCTGCTATAGCGACTGCATCTCTTTTTAATATATCTTTTGCAAGGATGAGACATGCCTTAAAATCCATGAGGAGTCTTCCTCAGCGGCTGGCAATGTCAGAGATACATAATCTAAAGATTATTGATGATACATACAATGCCAATCCGGCTTCATATCGCGTGGCTATAGATGCTTTGAAATCCCTTGAAGGCCGCTTCGGTACCCCTAAAGGGATGGCTTCGCCTAGATACATAGTCGTAGCAGGTGATATGCTGGAATTGGGTGATGCCAGTTCCAGGGAGCATTTTAATCTGGGATATTACATCGCAAAAATGGGTATAGATTTTCTCGTAACCATTGGGAAGTGGGGAAAAAAGGTAAGGGAAGGGGCGGAGAGAGGCGGATTAAAAAAAGACCACATTTTTTCGGTTAGTTCCCCTGAAGAAGCTGCCAGAATAATATTGAATATAGCTAAGCCCTGTGATAGAATTCTATTTAAGGCGTCGCGAAAGATAGGGCTTGAAAGGGCACTAAATGTTTTATCATCTTCTTTATCCTCTCTCTAAGTTTTTTACTGCTTTCAATATCTTTCGTTATATCACATTCCGGGCAGCTATGGCGAGCCTAACTTCCTTACTGCTCGGTCTTTTTATCGGTCCTTACATAATAAGGCTTCTAAAACGGCTTAATATCAGCGAAGATGTTGAGAAAAAAGATTCCATTGAACTAAAGAATCTCCACAAAGTAAAAAAAGGCACTCCTACCATGGGGGGAATAATAATAGTCGTCTCCACACTTATCCCGACAATTTTATGGGCGAGACTCGATAATCTCTATATATTATTTGGCATCGTAGTTGTATCATGGCTTGGGGTCCTCGGGTATATTGATGATTTCCTGAAACTGCGTTATCCTGAGAGGCATGGCCTCAAGGCATCAACTAAATTAAGCGGACAAATACTTCTCGGTCTGATCCTTGCGCTCTTTTTTTATAACGTTTGTAATGTCCGCGGCTTAACTGTCCCCTTCTTTAAAGGCCTGATTATACCTTTATCATACGGATATATTTTTATCGTAATATTGGTTATAATTGCTTCTTCTAACGCAGTAAATATAACAGACGGCCTGGACGGGTTAGCTATCGGTTGTATTATCATGGCCGGCCTTGCATTCGGCGGGATAGCCTATGTTACAGGACATACCCAGCTAAGTTCCTATCTCAAAATTTCTCATATAGCGGGCAGCGGTGAGATAGCTATTTTTCTGGCGTCTCTTATCGGAGCGAGTCTTTCTTTCCTCTGGTTTAATACCTACCCGGCACAGATTTTTATGGGGGATACCGGCGCGCTGGCCATTGGCGGGTCAATTGGATATGTAGCCTGTGTCTTGAGGCAGGAACTGCTGCTCTTCCTTGTGGGAGGGGTTTTTGTGATAGAGGCATTTTCAGTTATCCTCCAGGTCTTGTCATTTAAATGTACAGGGAAACGCATTTTTTTAATTGCGCCGCTTCATCACCATTTCGAACTAAAGGGGATGGCAGAACCGAAGATTGTGGTGCGTTTCTGGATCCTTGCTGCACTTTTCGCGCTCTTGAGCCTCAGCACCCTGAAGATTAGATAATAATGAAATATCAATTTATTGATGTTTCATGCCACAGGCTATTTTTAAAGCATTTCACATCGTGAATGCATCTAATTTAACTAATGCCAGGGTCTCTGTCATTGGCCTTGGGAAAAGCGGTCTGGCTAGCTGCCGTCTTCTCAAAAATAAAGGCGCTAAGGTTTTTGCCAGTGACAATAGCGAGATAGATAAAAAAATCCTGAAGCAACTCAAGGCCCTTGATATTGACTTTGAAACAGCGCATCATACTGAGAAATGCTTCAAAGGCAAAGACTTTATAATTACAAGCCCCGGTGTCCTTCTAAATTGTTTCCCTTTAAATGAAGCTCAAAAAAGAAATATACCTATTTATAGCGAGATAGAGTTAGGCTTCTGGTTTATACATACACCTATTGTAGCCATTACCGGGACAAATGGAAAGACTACTACTGTAACTCTGCTTGGAGAGATGTTTAAGGCAATAGGCAAGAAAGTTACCCTCTGCGGAAACATCGGACTTCCTCTTTGCATGGTAGCCCTTGACGATAAAGAAAGCGATGTAATCGTCATGGAGGTGAGCAGCTCGCAACTCGAGACTATTAAAAATTTTCGGCCAAAGGTTGGTGTACTTCTCAATATTACCCCTAACCACCTCGACAGATACTCCGGCAATATCTCCGCGTATACTCAGGCAAAAGCCAATCTATTTAAGAATCAGGGAGAAGGAGATTTTGCAATACTAAATGGCGATGATGACAGGGTAAGGAAAGTTTCTATTCCCCGGCATGTCAAAAAAATTTATTTTTCTAATTCAACCCAACCCCTTAAATTACCGGGCAGGCACAATCTTTCTAATGCATCAGCTGCCTGTAGTGTAATTTCTTGTCTTTTCCCGGAAGAGAGGGGCTGGCTTAATGCGCTGACACAATTTAGAGGCCTCCCTCACCGTCTTGAAAGAATCAGAAAAATTAAAGATGTAACTTTCATAAATGACTCAAAGGCTACAAGTGTGGATGCCTGCTTAAAGGCTATAGAGAGTATCTCTGCGCCTATTATCCTCATTGCAGGAGGCAGGGATAAGGATAGCCCGTTTGAGCTGCTTAGAAGACCGATAAGCGATCATGTCAAGAGATTAATACTCATTGGAGAATCAAAAGACAAGATGGCCCGAATACTCCGTGATACAACCGAGATACACATGGCAGCTACCTTGAAAGAGGCAGTCTTGTCTGCTTTTAGCGAAGCTGTTCCCGGAGATTATGTTTTGCTTTCCCCTGCCTGCGCCAGCTTTGATATGTTTAAGAATTTTGAAGAACGGGGAGAGAAATTTAAGGAAATAGTTAAAAAAATGGGGACTGTGTGTCATGGAAACAACTAACCGTAACATCACCATCATTGTAGCAGCCCTTATCGGGGTTGGACTTTTGATGGTATATTCGTCCAGCGGTGTATCCTGCGCAGAGCGGATGGGAGACGAGTTTTTTTTCTTCCGGCGTCAAATAGCCTGGCTGGGTATAGGGTTAGTCATGCTGTGTATAGGCAGGTTTTTAAAATACCAGGGTCTGCCCCGGCTTTCAAGACCATTTTTGTTGTTTTCCATAATATCTCTTTTCCTTGTTTTTATACCACAGCTCGGCCACCAGGTCGGAGGTCAATATCGCTGGGTAAAGCTTGGTAGATTTAGTTTTCAGCCGTCTGAAATCGCCAAGTTTGCCCTTATTTTTTATGCGGCTGATTTTATTTCACGAAAGAAATGTCGCTATCTTAAAGAGTTTCTTCCTTTAATTTTGAGTATAGTTTTCGTAGTCGGGATGATTATACTCCAACCGGATTTTGGCACGGCTATTATTATTGCAACACTCGGGATGTTCATTCTTTTTATAGCAGGTCTAAAATTGCAGTACCTGCTGATGCTTTTGTTTATGGCTGTCCCCGGCCTTATATACCTCATCATGAAGGCTCCGTACCGGCTTAATCGTATTCTTGTATTCCTTCATCCGGAATATGATCCCTCAGGCGCAGGATATCAGGTGTCACAGGCATTCATTGCCCTTGGTTCAGGAGGATTTCTCGGACGCGGTTTAGGTGCTGGCAGGCAAAAACTCATGTATCTTCCGGCAGCTCACACTGATTTTATCTTTGCAATTATTGGCGAGGAGCTGGGGTTTCTCGGCACAATAACCATAGTGATACTTTTTATCTCCCTCCTCTGGCAGGGGATAAAGGTAGCGAGGTTTGCCAGAGATTCTTTCGGTTACTATCTGGCAATGGGCATTACCTTCCTTATAAGTATTCAGGCCATGCTCAATATGGGTGTGGTGTCAGGTCTTTTCCCCAATAAAGGCACACCCCTTCCTTTCATAAGTTTTGGCGGCAGTTCACTTATAGTGAATCTCTTTAGTATAGGTATCCTTTTAAATATATCTAAACATGGCAAAACACATTAAAATTGCCTTAATCGCCGGCGGGACAGGTGGACATATCTTCCCTGCCATGGCGCTGCAGAATGAACTCAAAAAAAATAGCGCGATAAAAAAAGCAGAGCTAATCTCTATCTCTTCGCATGGATTTATTGGAAAGAGGTTTTATAAAAAAATACTTGCGCTAATTTCTGCTATAGGAGGACTATTTAGATCCATTATGTTGCTAAAGAAAGAAAGACCGGATCTATCGTGCGGGTTTGGCGGTTATGCCTCCTTTGCGTATCTCTTTGCGTGTTACATGCGTGGTGTCCCTTTTATCCTCCACGAACAAAATCTTATCCCCGGGAGGGTCACACGTTTTTTGTCCCGATTTTCCAAAGAGGTTTTGATAAGTTTCCCTGACTCTAAAGATCTATTACCGCCCGGAAAAACAGTTTTTACCGGCAATCTCTGCCGGGAAGATTTTGTCAATTACCATCGCTCCCTGAATACCTCCGGCTACGAACCCGAAAATAAAAAAATTATTCTTGTTGTCGGAGGAAGCCAGGGCTCTCATTTCTTAAATCAAAATGTGCCGGGGACGCTTTTAAAGATTCTAAGTGATTTTCCAGAGCTATCCATTGTACACATCTCCGGAAAGAAAGAAAAAAAATCAGTAAATCGGGACTATCAGCAAAAAATTAACGTCATAGATTTTTCTTCGGATATGCTAAGTTTGATTAAAGAGGCGCGCCTTGTCATAAGCCGCGCGGGCGCTACTATTTTAAGCGAGCTCTGTCTTTGCGGCACGCCTGCTATCCTCATACCCTTTGCAGCAAGCAGCGATAATCATCAGTATCATAATGCCCTCTGGTTTAGAGAGCGCGGCGCTGCCCTTATGATAGAAGAGATAGATTTTACTAAAGATTTTTTTTATCGTTCACTCAGGGACCTCCTGAATTCGCATTCACAGCTTAATAAGATGTCTTCGGTTTTGCTCAGCCTCGCTCAACCCGATGCTGTGAAACAGGCAGCGGAAAGGATTTTAGAATGTTACGCCCAGGCCTAAAAATTCATTTCGTAGGCATAGGCGGCGTAGGCATGAGCGGCCTGGCAAAGGTCCTTTTGGAAAAAGGAATGGTTGTAAGCGGCTCTGATATAAATCTAAATAACTATACTGAGAGTCTTTGCTCCCGGGGAGCGAAGATCTTTAAGGGGCACAAGAGCTCCTCCGTCAGGGATGCGGATATTGTCGTCTATTCCTCAAGTATCAGCAGCCGTAATATAGAGCTTATAGAGGCTAGGAGATTGAAAAAACCTGTCCTAAGCCGCCTCACCCTTTTTCAGGAGTTTACTAAAGCCTACAGAAGCATTATGGTAACAGGGACTCATGGCAAGACCACTACAACGAGCTTAATCGCCTATATCCTTTTAAATCTTGGCCTTGACCCTACAGTGCTCCTGGGCGGAGACCTCAATCCTTTTGGGAATGCCCGCCTCGGAAAAAGCGAATACCTTGCAGCTGAGCTCGATGAGAGCGACGGGGAATTTGTAAAGGTGAAGCCAGCGCTAGCCATTATCACAAACATTGAAAATGACCACCTTGACCACTTTGAGAATTTTTCCGGCCTTACTTCCGCATTTGAAAAATTTATCATGAGCACGTCGAAGGGATTAATACTTTGCAGGGATGACAAGGTATTGCAGGGGCTTCAGTCCCGAATAGTGGGGAAAAAATTTTCCACCTATGGTTTTAATCCGGGGTGTGATTACCGGGCCTATGTGGTTTCTGCCGGGCGGGAATCTCGTTTTAATTTTTTCTGCAAAGATAAACTTTTAGGAGAGGTTCATCTCCCCATTCCCGGCAGGCACAACATACTAAATGCTGCTGCTGCAATCAGCGCAGCTTTAACCCTGGGACTCGAATTTAATAAGGTCAGGGAAGTCCTGTCTCATTTTCAAGGGGCCGCCAGGCGTTTTGAATTAAAGGGAGAAGAGAAGGGGGTAAAGGTTATTGAAGATTACGGGCACCATCCAACTGAGATAAAGGCTGTTCTTTCATCCGCCCGTTTGTGCCGCCCTCGCAGGATTTTAGTTATCTTCCAGCCGCACCGCTATACGAGGACGCGTCTTTTAATGGATGAGTTTACCTGCGCTTTTTCCGATGCAGATATCCTTGCAATAACAGATATCTATAGCGCCGGTGAAAAAAATATTTCCCGTGTCAGCAGTAAAGATATTGTCAGGTGTATAAAAAAGAAGGGGCATAAAAACGTCTCTTATTTTAAAACCCCGGAAGAGGCAGCAGCTTTTGCAAAGGGAGAGGCAAAAGAAGGCGATATGATTTTTATCCTTGGAGCAGGAGATGTCAACAGAATATCAAAAAAAATTCTTCACGACCTTTAACGAGCCTCTCTCTCGGCATACTACGTTTAAGATCGGCGGGCCGGCCAGAGTATTTGCTGTGCCTTCGGATAAAGAAGAGCTGAAAAAGATATTGTCTCTCTCGCGAAAGGATTCCATACCATATTATATCCTCGGGAATGGCTCAAATCTCCTGGTAAGTGACAGAGGGGTAGATGGGATAGTGATTAAACTGGATGGCCTGTTCAAACATTTTGATTTTAGGAAAAATTTACTTATAGCCGGAGGAGGGATAGAGCTGGCGAGCTTGAGGAGAGAGGCATGTAAAAAAGGACTCTCCGGTCTGGAATTTACAGTTGGTATTCCAGGGACCCTTGGCGGTGCCATAACGATGAATGCCGGAGCAGATTTTTCTGATAATATAGGAAAGCTGGTTAAGCGCGTAGAGATTATGGACAAGTGCGGCAGGGTTAAATGGCTTTCTCATAAAGAAATAGATTTTGGCTATCGGTGTACATCTATTGAAAAAGGTTCTATTATACTTAAGGCAGAACTTAAACTTAAATCTGCCTCTCCTGTTTCTATCAAAAAAAGAACAGATTCAATATGGAGAAAGAGGAAGAGGTCGCAGCCTATGAGGGAAAAAAGTGCCGGCTCCATCTTCAAAAATCCAGCAAAAATTGGGACTGACTCCGAAGGTGTCTGTCCTTTTTTTGCGGCAGGGTTCCTTATTGAAAAGGCCGGGCTTAAGGGTAAATCATGCGGTAAGGCTTATATCTCTCCAGTTCATGCTAATTTTATTGTAAATCGCGGCAATGCCAGCGCAAAAGATGTTATGAAGCTCATCGAGGAGACAAAAAAGGAGGTATTCAAACAATTTGGGATAAAACTTAAGCTAGAGATAAGAATATGGAAATAAATACTGTTAGGGTCTCCAGCCCTAACTCTACGTAAATTTACTCTCCAAACAAATTACGGGATCTTGTTGCAAAGAAAATCAATATGTAATACAATAATTTCGATGGAACAAACTAAACCGCTAAATAATAGCGTTTCAATGGCTGGAGAAATGGGAAAATTGCAAAACTATAAACTGATAGTGGAATTAGCTCAAGACGCTATCTTTATCAAAGACTTAAAGAGCCGCTATGTTTTGGTTAACCAAAAGGCGCTGGAGGCATTTGGCAATTTACCCCGCAGGAAAGTCGTAGGCAAAAGCGATTATGCGCTTCTGCCGCCGGACCAGGCAAAAGTAAATATTGAAGATGACCAAAAGGTCTTTAAGACTGGCAAGCCGGTAGAAATAACCAAGAAGATGACTGCCGGAGATAAAAATTTTTATTTTGAAGCAGTTAAAACTCCCATAAAAGATACTAAAGGGAAAGTCATCGGGCTTATCGGTATTGCCCGGGATATCACCGAGCGCAAGAATGCAGAGGAAAAGCAAATGGCTGCGATGCGAGAAAAGCAGGCCATTATGGATACTATGCTTGACTCTCTTGTTGTTTTAACCCTGGGTGGGGAAATAGTCTCCGCTAACCTTGCGCATTTAAAAAAATTTGGACATAAGTCTATTGATGAAATTAAGGGTAAAAATATTACAAAACTAAGCAATGCATTTGTCAATCCAGAAGAAAATGTCTCAAAGGCGGCAAAATTATTCAAGGGAGTAATACAAAAAGGCTATACCGAGCATCCTGTTGAGATAAACCTTAGAAGGCCGGATGGCACCCAGGAATTTATAATGAGCGTTGCAGCATCTGTGTTAAAAGACGCCGGCGGTAATCCAAAAAACATTGTTGCGATTCTCAGGGATATCACTGCTGAAAAACAATTTGAAGAACAACTTATTTCCAGCGAAAAAATGGCGGCTGTGGGCCAGCTCGCAGCCGGTATTTCACATGAGTTCAATAATCTGATGGCGGTGATCAGGAGTTCTGCGGAGTTTGCCGAAAAAACCAAAAGAAAAGCGGATATTGAAAAGTCCATTAAGCAAACTATACAATGTGTTAATAAGGGGACAAAAATCGCAGAAGATTTACTCTCTTTTTCAAGAAGGGTTGACCGAAAGAGAGAAAAAGCGAATTTGAAAGATTTAATCGAGGAGATATTGCCTTTGATTAAGGCAGATTTAGAGGAAAGCGATGTGCAGGTTATTAGAAAATTCGAGAGAATCCCTCATTTAATTGTTGATAAGGGGCAGATGCAGCAGGTCTTTCTTAACCTGATAATAAATGCCAAGCAGGCTATGATGCCGAAAGGCGGCACGCTGACAGTGACTATAAAAAGAGAGCATAAGGCTGTATCTATTCGGTTTAATAATACAGGCCAGCTTATTAAAAAGGAGCATATAAACAGACTGTTTGATCCATTCTTTACTACTAAAGGAAGCCTTGTGGGGGGTAGTATTGGAGGGGTAGGGCTTGGCCTATCAGTTTCTTATGGAATAATCCAGTCACACGGAGGAATTATTATCGCTGAAAGCAGCCCTGGCAAGGGAACAACGTTTACAATTAGATTACCTATAATGCCTAAAAAAACAGGAGGTTAAAAATGGGGAAAAGAATAATACAGAAGCCCAAGATACTGGTAATTGATGATGATAAAAATTTATGCGAAAATCTGGAACAAATTCTTACCTATGAAGATTATGCAGTTAAATACGCCCTGGATGGCCCGAGCGGGCTCAGACGAATCCGCGCTGAGAATTTTCAACTCGTCATATTAGATTTAAAAATGCCCGGGATGGATGGAGTTGAGGTTTTTGGCAGAATAAAAAAACTGAACCCAAAGATAGGAGTTATAATTTTAACGGCATATCCATCTTTAGATACGGCAATCACTACATTAAAAAATGACGCAAATGATTATATTGTTAAACCCTTTAAGAACGAGGATCTGGTAAAGGCTGTAAAAGCTACGGCTAAGAAAATAGGATTGCTGGAGAATCCTTTTAGCAGGCTAAATAAACAGGTTGGCCAGAATGTCAGGGCCCTCAGAATGCAGAAGAACATTCCCCTAAAAGAACTTGCAGAACGGGCAGGTCTTTCAGTGGGTTTAATTTCAGGAGTCGAGAACGGGAAGAATGCAGCTTCGGTTTTGACTCTTTATAGAATCGCTCAGATTTTAGATATAAAACTTTCCCTGCTGGTAGAGGGCATTTAAAAATAAAGCTCTAAATTGAGGAGTTATTTGTTTGGGATAGTTCGCTATAAGTCAAAAAAATGAAGAAATATTAAAAAACCTTGACAGATACTTGCAAAATGAG
>JADHWT010000031.1 GCA_016783345.1 Candidatus Omnitrophota bacterium
TCCCGAAGGTGATTCAATGCTGATCAGCGCATCTCGAAAACTCTCAGCCTCGGCAATAGCACTTGTTGAGCCCTGGGCTTGTGTGGAAGATTCCTATGCTGTTAAAGAACGGCGCGGAGTTATGCCGGGCAATAAGCGGCTGGTGGTACGTGAAAAAGAAAGTGCAGATATTGCAGAACTTGAAGATGCTTTTTATGATGATATTATTTATTTTGGGTCTTCATGTGAAACAGTGGAGGCCCTATTCCCGAAATTAGCTAACCACGGTCTTTTCAATATTGTGCTCTGTGGAGGCCGCCTTGGCAGGCCGGTTGTATTCCCTGTTGGCCGGGTTCACTATAGCGGCATTCGGATAGTGGGCACAACGGGGTCTCTTCCCAATAAATCGATGGAGAATATCCCTGTATCAGGAGAAATCCGGAAAGGGGATAAGATTAATGTTATCGGCGCCGGCGGCCCGATGGGGGTGATGCATGTAGTGCGAAATATCTGTCAGGGGGTTAAAGGTATTAGTGTCTTTGCCGGGGACCTGAATACAGAGCGGCTGAAAGCCTTGACTCGAATTTCCGCGCATTTGGCTAAAAAGAACAGGGTTCCCTTCCAACCCTATAATCCTTCTAAAGACAGGCTAAAAGAAAAATTTGATTATGTTGTTTTGATGGCGCCGATACCGGGGCTCGTTACTCAATCTCTCCGGGATGCTGCTCCTCATGCAATTATTAATATCTTTGCCGGAATACCTGTTTCTGTTACATGCCATATTGATCTGGATACCTATATAGAAAAAAAGGTCTATTTTATCGGGACCAGCGGTTCTGTGCCGGAAGATATGAAAGTGGTCCTGGGAAAAGTGGAGGCCGGAAAGATAGATACCAATCTTTCTGTCGGTGCTGTCTCAGGACTTCGCGGTGCGATTGAAGGGATCAGGGCTGTTGAAAAAAATCTTATATCAGGGAAAATAATCGTTTATCCGTCGTGCAAAGGATTGGGGCTGGCGCCCATTTCTTCTTTTGTCAATGGGGCGTGGAATGAAGAGGCAGAAAAAAAACTTTTGAAGCAAGGAGAAATATAGATGAATAAGGAATTAATAGGACTTATAAAAATTTCAAAGGCAGTAGGTAAAGACAATTTGCTTGTCCAGGGTGGAGGCGGCAATACATCACTAAAAACAGGAGATGGCAGGCATATGTACATCAAGGCCAGTGGTACAGCTCTTAAGGATATGAACGAGCAAAAAGGATGGCGGAGGTTAAAACTTGGTTCGGTGCTTGCGATACTAAAAGATAAATTAATCACCAGACTTAAGCCGGTTGATAGAGAGAATGAAATAGTCAATCGGCTAAATCTCACTTGTAGTGATAGTGTTAAGACAGGCTCGCGTCCGTCAGTAGAATCGCATTTTCACGCGTTGCTGGATAGATGTGTGGTGCATCTACATCCGGTTGCGGTAGGCGCATATGTCTCGGCAAAAAACGGGAAAAAAGAACTTGAAAAACTTTTTAAAAATGAAAAATTTCCTCCATTGTGGATGCCATATACAGATCCGGGATATACGCTGGCAATAAAGGTTGCAGGAGCAGTTGAGAGTTATCGAAACCAATATGGTAGAAAGCCTGTGATTATATTTTTAGAAAAACATGGGGTGATTGTCGCGGGAAAGAGTCCGGATGTAACTCTGCGGCTTGTCCGCAGGGTGATAAATATCTGTAATGCCAAATTAAAGAAGCAAAAAAGCGCGCCGCTCAAGGCGGTGAAGCAGAAAGATATTATTGACGCCAGATGCGCTATCCGCAGGGCATTTCTTGAGGTAACAGGAAGGCATGTCATTGTCAGGCATTTTATAAACAATGATATTGCAAAATTTTTAACGAGAAGAGATGCGAAGAAACTCGCCTCTTTGCCTGCCCTTACCCCGGATGAATTGGTCTATGCCAATGGCCCGGCTGTATGGTTAGATAAATGTACTTATAAGACAGCCATCGACAGATTAAATCGGCATACCGCAAAGGGAGAAAAGGCACGAGTTAGTTTTTTAGTGAGGGGGTTAGGGCTTTTCGTGGCAGGCAGTGAAGAATCTATAGAAGCGGCTAAAGATGTGATTATCGCTTCACTTTTGGTTCGCGGCTTTGCTGCCAATCTCGGTGGGGTAAATTCATTAAACCGGCACGAGCGACAATTTATTATTCAATGGGAGGCTGAAAGTTTTCGGCAGAAACTTGTAGAAGGCGTAGGGAACCGTGAGTTACAAGGACGTATCGCTGTTATTACAGGCGCGGGAAGCGGGCTTGGTAGAAGCATTGCAATAGGTCTTGCCCGCAGCGGCGCATATGTTGCCCTTGTTGATATCGATAAAAAAGCGATTGAAGAGACGAGAGGTATTATAAGAAAAGAATTACTTCGCAGTTCGACAATGACTGTTTATTGCGATATTACCCGGGAGAAAGATGTTGATAAGGCATTTGATTCTATTCTCCACAAATGGGGCGGGGTAGATATTTTGGTAAATGCCGCAGGTATTGCGCCGGCGTATTCGCTGATTGATCTGCCTGTTGCTCGGTGGCGATGCGCCCTGGAGGTGAATCTGACAGGATATTTTCTTATGGCACAAGCTGCTGCAAGGATTATGATAAAACAGGCAATGGCCGGAAATATTATCAATATTAGTTCTAAATCAGGTCTTGAGGCAAGTAGAAATAATACACCTTACAATGCGACCAAGGCCGGTGAAATACATATGGCCCGCGGCTGGGCATTGGAATTGGGTAAATACGGGATAAGGGTAAATTCCATTGCCCCCGGGAATGTCTTTGAGGGTTCAAAGATTTGGAATCCTAAATATATAAGGGTATGCGCAAAGAAATACAAGATAAAGCCTGAAGAGGTTATACCTTATTATGTTAATATGACTGCCTTGAAGCGTGAGATTACAGGCCAGGATGTCGCGGACACAGTGATATTTTTATGTTCTGAAAAGGCACGCACGATTACAGGACAGACACTTGTCCCGGACAGCGGCCAGGTAATGGTTAGATAAGAAAATAGTTAAAGTTAAATAGTTAAAGTTAAATTTGTTTGACTTTGTATATAGGTTACCTTATAATTCAATTGAAAGAAAATTATTTATATGGACAATTTCAAAAGGACTATTGTTGAGGCAGCGAAGAAAAGAATTCTTTATACTTCTCATGCTCTACATCAGATGAATAAGCCGGATAGAATGATATCAAAGGATGAGGTCAGAGGGGTAATTGAGCAGGGAGAGATCATTGAGGATTACCCTGAAGATCCGAGAGGTCATAGTTGTTTAATGGTTGGAGACCCCTCTGTCAAACGGATTATTCATATTGCTTGTTCTCCAAAGCCTGATTATTTGGCAATTATTACTTCATATATTCCAACTGAGGATGAATGGGAAGAAGGTTTTAAACAAAGAAAAAAGAGGTGAGTCATATGCAATGTCACTATTGTAAAGGAATTATGGAAGCTGGCAAAACTCCGTACACAATCAGCCGAAAAGATTATCATTTGGTAATCAACAATGTCCCCGCTTTAATTTGTCAACAGTGTGGAGAGCCTTATTTTGATGAAAACGAGGTGGACGTGATTCAAAGTCTGATTAAGGATGTAGATACAAAGAGTGAGCAGCTTCATCAATTGGTTGTATAATTTACAACAATAAATTTTTTATTTAATTCGTGCCTGCCACGGTATCTTCAATTGCTGGGCGTAGTCGATTTATGCTAAGTCTTTCTCGTTCAAAAAAAAGGCTGATTTGGGTATGACCATTGATAATCCACAAGAGCGCACACGGAGACATCCGCCCGGGCTACCAGAAATTATAGAAAGATATTTACCTGCAAAAAACGGTGATTTTCTTGACTTTTTGAAATAGGGTGATAAAATAAAAATTCAGCTATGGAAAGAGAAATATTGGATTCAAAAGGGCTCCGGGAAGAGAGGATAAGGAAGCTCAAAGAGCTCAAGGAGAGAGGTCTGGATCCATATGAAGGAGGGTTTAAGAGGGGAAGCACTATTGCCGAGGCCAGAGACAAAGAGAGTGAATTTAAAGAGAAGAGGATAAAACTCTGCGGCAGGATAACTGCATTAAGGCGTCATGGCCAGACCTACTTTGCGGATTTAAGGGATGAGAGCGCTAAGATCCAGATATATATCCGGAAGGATACAGTAGGAGAAGAAAAGGCTTCTATTTTTAAGCTAATAGATATCGGAGATTTTTTAGGGGTAGAAGGCCCTATATTTACGACAAAGACAGGGGAACTGACAGTTCTTGTTCATGGTTTTTCTGTATTAGCCAAATCAATCAGGCCTCTGCCTGAAAAATGGCATGGGCTTAAGGATGTAGAGATAAGATACAGGCAGCGGTATCTCGATCTAATATCCAATGAAAAAGCAAGAGAGACCTTTAAATTAAGGAGCAGGATTATAGAGAAGATTAGAACCCTTCTCGCCCAGCGCGGTTTTATAGAGGTAGAGACGCCTATGATGCAGGCTATTCCAGGAGGGGCAGAGGGTCGCGCGTTTAAGACCTATCACCAGGCACTGGACAGGGACCTTTATTTGCGCATTGCCCCTGAACTTTATCTAAAGAGACTTTTAGTAGGGGGGATGGAGAAGATTTTTGAACTTAATCGCAGTTTCAGGAATGAAGGACTCTCGACACGGCATAATCCGGAATTCACAATGCTTGAGGTATATCAGGCTTACGCTGACTATGAAGTAATGATGGATTTAACTGAGGAGCTTATTACCGGGATAGCGAGCTCCATATTGGGTAAAGAAAATTTTAAATATCAGGGTAGAGAAATAAATCTTAAAAGGCCGTGGAAGAGAGAAAAATTCAGCAAGCTTATGGAGGAAAAATTTAAGATTAATCTTGAAGATGTTACTGTGGGAAATTTAGTGGATGAGCTAAAGAAGACCGGACTGGATAGTGATAAATTAGAGAAGGGGTTAACCAAGACGCAGTTATTGAAACTGCTGAGTGAGAATGTAGAGCCTGAAGAGCCTACATTTGTTATTGACCACATAGCTGACTTTTGTCCTCTGGCCAAAAGACATAAAGACAATAAAAATCTTTCCCAGAGGTTTGAGCTTTTTATAGGAGGGTTAGAGGTGGCCAATGCCTATTCAGAATTAAACGACCCATTAGAACAGAGGGAGAGGCTTTATAATCAATGGAACGAGCTAGGGGAAGAAGAGAAGCGGGAAAAGAAGGTGGATGAGGATTTCGTCCTGGCCCTGGAACACGGTATGCCTCCGGCCGGTGGACTGGGTATCGGGATTGACCGGCTTGTAATGTTACTTACGGATTCTCCGTCTATACGTGAGGTTGTTTTTTTTCCGCAATTAAAAGGAAGGCCATGATTTCCTGGTGGATAGCATTTCGATACCTGAAGGCCAAGCGCAAGCAGAAATTCATCTCGCTCATTACATGGATTTCTATCCTGGGGATAGTTGTAGGGGTTGTGACCCTTATAACAGTTATCTCTGTTATGAGTGGTTTTGATAGGGACCTGACTCAAAAGATTGTTGGAATAAGTCCTCATATCACTATTGAGAAAGCAAATGGAATTGATAATTACGAGCTTCTTATGGAAAAAATAAGCAAGTTAAATGTGAAGGCCATCTCTCCTTTAGTAGAAGGGCCTGTTTTAATTACTTCACCGTATGCTAAATTGGGTATAGTGCTGCGCGGAATAAATCCGAAAGAAGAAGTAAATGTTACTTCTATCGATAAATATATAAGTCAAGGGGAGTTAAGTTTTCAGGATAAAGGGAAGATTATTCTTGGTGATGAACTCGCAGATAGATTAGGCGTAGCGATCGGGGATAAGGTTACTGTAGACAGAAAACAGTTTACAGTAGGGGCCTTATTTAAATGCGGGATGTATGAATATGACGCGAACATGGCGTATATATCTCTGAAAAGAGGGCAGGAGATTTTTTCTACGGGTTCCAATGTCCATGCCCTCGGTGTGAGGATCCATGATTATTATCAGGCTAATAAAACAGCCCAGGAGATAAGAAAGTTGCTTGGTCCTCTCTATGCGGTGAGGAGCTGGATTGAGGCAAGAAGTAATCTTTTTACGGCCTTAAAGATGGAGAAGACAATTATGTTTATTGTGGTGGCCCTGGTTATTCTGGTAGCGACCTTTAATATAGCGAGCACCCTCATCATGATTGTTATGGAAAAGACCAAGGATATTGCCATACTTAAGACAATAGGGGCAAGTTCACGGCATGTAATGGCTATTTTTGTAAGCGTTGGATCTTTTATCGGCGTGCTCGGGACAGGAATAGGGGTAATTGCCGGCATAAAGCTGGCGAAATCTCTGGATAGAATATTAAATTTTTTAAATAATCTTTTGGGAATAGAACTGTTTAGTCCCAGAATATATTATCTGGATAGGCTGCCGGTTTTTGTCAGTCCCAGAGATGTGGCAGCTATTACAATTTGCGCCCTATGCTTAACAGTTATTGCAACCCTTTATCCGGCATGGACCGCTTCAAGACTAAGACCTGTCGAGGCCCTGCGTTATGAGTGAAATACCTTTACTTCAGGCCCAAAATCTATTCAAACATTACTGGCAGGGTAGAGAGAAATTAACTGTGCTTAAAGGCCTTTGTCTGGAGATGAAGAGAGGGGAAGTGGTTTCCATACTGGGGCCGTCAGGCGCAGGAAAAAGCACCATGCTGCATCTTTTAGCAGGGCTGGACACTCCAAGCTCAGGAAAGATTTTTTTTGATGGCAGAGATATAAATCAATTGAAAGACCGGGAAAAGGCAAGGTTCCGCAATGAAAATATTGGGTTTGTGTACCAGTTCTATCACCTCTTGCCGGAATTTAGCGCGTTAGAAAATGTATGCCTGCCAGGGCTAATTTATTTAGAAAGAAATAATAGTAATTCTCGTAATGAAAGGCGAGTACTAAAAGAAAAGGCAATTGGATTGTTGACCATGGTGGGGCTTAAGGAAAGGCGTTTCAATCGGCCGGGAGAGCTGTCCGGAGGCGAACAGCAGCGGGTTGCTATCGCGCGGGCGCTTATCAATGAACCTGATCTTATACTTGCTGATGAACCAACCGGAAATCTCGACCGCCACACTGCCCAGGGGGTAGAGGAGCTTATATTTTCTCTTTGTAAGGAAGGGGAGAGGGCGTTTATTATTGCTACGCACAATGAGGCCCTTGCCATGCGCGCAAAAAAAATAATTCGGATTATAGATGGAAAAACTGTGGTATAATATAGTGTTTAGGAGAATTTATGAAAATATATATTGATGGTCGTTTTGTTAGTCGTAAGGAAGCAAAGGTATCTGTCTTTGACCATGGATTTCTCTATGGGGATGGTGTCTTTGAGGGTATCCGCGCGTACGGCGGCCGCATCTTTAAACTAAAAGAACATATCGACAGACTCTATCAGTCAGCAAAGGCTATTCTCTTGACAATCCCGTTAAGCCCGAAGGAAATGGAAGGTGTCACAATCGAGACAGTAAGACGGAATAAATTAAGGGATGCATATATTCGGCTTATAGTTTCCCGCGGTGAAGGAGACCTTGGGCTTGACCCCAGGAAGTGTCCTAAGCCGTCAATTATATGCATTGCCGGTAAAATTGAATTACATCCCGAAGAGGTTTATAAGAAAGGTCTCTCTCTTGTTACGCTCGCAACTATCCGGAATATTCCCCAGGCATTAAATCCGCAGATAAAGTCTTTAAATTATCTAAATAATATCCTGGCAAAGATTGAGGCTACTACGGCCGGTGTAAATGACGGCGTCATGCTCAATGAAAAGGGCTATGTTGCCGAATGCACCGGAGAAAATATCTTTATCATTGAAGGCAAGGAGTTATCCACCCCGCCGTGTTATGTGGGGACACTTAAAGGCATAACCCGGGACCTGGTGCTGGAACTCGGGGAAAATTTAGGTCTCAAGGTAAAGGAGAAGGTATTTACCCGCTATGACCTATACAATGCCTCTGAATGTTTCTTAACCGGCACGGCAGCTCAGATTGCGCCTGTAGTAAAAATAGATGGACGAAAGATAGGGAAAGGTGTCCCGGGTCCCATTACAAAAGAGTTAATGAAGGGATTTAGAGACCTGACTCATAGAGAAGGCGTGGAGGTATATTAATGCTTTGTGACTCCTGCGGAAAAAGACAGGCCTCAGTGCATTATACAGAAATTCGTAATGGCGAGATGACCGAGATGCATCTCTGTGAAGATTGCGCCCGTAAGAAAGAGGTAGATTTTAAACCGAATTTTTCTTTAGCCGACCTTTTAGCCGGGCTTGGTGATTTTGAGGCTACGGTTCCCCTGGAGATCCGTAAGGAAAAATGTCCAGCGTGCGGTATGGGTCTGGCTGATTTTAAAAAACAGGGCAGGCTTGGCTGCGGAGGCTGCTATAGAGCATTCCAGGATAGTCTCTCCCCGCTTTTAAAGAGGATACATGGCAGGACAACGCATGCAGGTAAAATAATAGGGGTTACAGGGAAAAAGCCCGCTAGTACCACACTCGAAAAACTTAAGAGCGCTCTGCAGGATGCTATAAGTCGTGAAGAATTCGAAGAGGCAGCCAGGATAAGGGATAAGATTAAGGAATTGGGAAAAAAATAATCGAAGGTAAACTTAAATGAATTTCGATGACCTTCTAAAAGAACCTGGTGAGTGGTTAAAAGGAAAAGGTGCCAGTTCTAAGATTGTAATAAGTTCCAGGGTAAGGCTTGCGAGAAACCTGGATGGTATTCCGTTTCCCGGCTGGGCCGGCAAAAGAGAACGGGAAGAAGTATTAAAGCTTTCTGCGCGTAGTATTAGCGCATGTCCGATATTAAAAAATGCCCTTTCCCTTGAACTAAATAAACTTTCCGCCCTGGATAGGCAATTTTTAGTAGAGAGATATCTTATAAGCAGAGAATTTGCTGAATCAAAAATAGAGAGAGCCGCGGTCATCGGTGAAAAAGAGATGGTGAGTCTTATGATTAATGAAGAAGATCATCTGAGGCTTCAGTCTCTTCACTCAGGTTTTGAGATAGAAGAGGCGTGGCGGCTTGTAAGTCAGGTAGATGACGAGATAGGAAAGAGAGTCAAATATGCGTTTTCTGACCACTGGGGTTTCCTTACAGCGTGTCCTACAAACTGCGGCACAGGTCTACGGGCCTCGGCTATGCTTCACCTTCCAGCCCTTGTCATGACCAAACAGATTAATAAAGTTTTTCAGGTGCTCAGTAAAGTGGGGGTAGCTGTACGCGGTTTCTACGGAGAAGGGACCCAGGCAAGCGGGAATTTTTTCCAGGTCTCCAATCAGATAACCCTTGGCCAATCCGAGGAAGAGATTATTGACAATCTCGAACGTATCATCCGTCAGATTATTGACCATGAAGAGAAAGCCAGGGAAATCCTTTTAAAAAAATCGCGGTTTGAATTAGAGGATAAAGTCGGCAGGGCTTATGGAATACTCGAATACAGCCATATAATGAATTCCCAGGAAGCCCTTGAACTCCTTTCGCTTTTTCGGTTAGGAGTGGACATTGGAATTATCACAAAGATTTCAATAGAGAGCCAGAATAAACTTTTGATAATAATCCAGCCTGCCCATCTCCAGAAGATGGAAGGGAGGGCCTTAACTCCGGCTGAGAGAGATACGAAAAGGGCAGATGTAATTAAGAAAGCTATAAGATGATTATAATGGAGTATCCCTTGTCGCAGAAGATGTTGAGTAAAATTTCTTCGATTTTTTACTCAACGCGACTTCGGGATTAATTCGAGCATACACTTTATGAAACATAAAGTGTGCTCTCATTAAAAGGAGATAGAAAAATGTACGAACGGTTTACTGATCGAGCCAGAAAGGTGGTTATATTAGCCAGGGAAGAAGCTACCAGGTTAAACCATGATTATATCGGTCCGGAACATCTCTTACTCGGACTTATCAGGACCGGAGAGGGTGTTGCAGCTGAGGCCCTCAGGTCCCTTGGGTTGGAACTTGAGACAATAAGACGCGAGGTAGAAAAGGAGGTCCAGCATGGTCCATCACAGCTTACAATAGGAGAGGTTCCCTTTACACCCCGGTCCAAAAAAGTCATAGAACTGGCAATGGATGAGGCCAGGGCTATGGGCCACAATTATATAGGAACAGAGCATTTGCTTTTAGGACTTATTCGCGAAGAAGAAGGTGTCGCGGCCAGGGTCCTGCAGAATTTAGGCGTTGATTTACAAAAAATAAGACAAATCACCATGGAACTTCTGGGCGGACCTGGTGGGATGGAACCCCCTGGCGGTGAAGGAATGCCTCCCCAGGGTTTTGGCCCTGGCGGTTCTTCACCTTCAACCAAGACTAAAACGCCTGCCATGGATGCCTTCAGCCGGGATCTTTCTCAACTTGCCCGTCAAGGGAAACTCGATCCGGTTATCGGACGTAAAGACGAGATTGAGAGAGTAATTCGTATCTTAAGCCGGCGCACCAAAAATAATCCTGTTCTTCTCGGAGAAGCCGGAGTAGGCAAGACAGCTATTGTTGAAGGTCTTGCCCAGATGATTATTTCGGATAATGTCCCGGAGCTACTTCGCGAGAAACGAGTCCTTACACTGGATCTGGCACTAATGGTTGCCGGGACAAAATACCGCGGGCAATTTGAAGAGAGGATAAAAGCGGTTATGCAGGAGATTAAGAGGAGCAAGGATATTATTGTCTTTATTGACGAACTCCATACCCTTGTTGGTGCCGGCGGGGCTGAAGGTGCTATTGATGCCTCCAATATCTTAAAGCCGGCATTGACCAGAGGAGAGATGCAGTGTGTTGGAGCAACAACCCTGAATGAGTATAGAAAATATATAGAAAAGGACGCCGCGTTAGAGCGGCGTTTTCAGACTATAATTGTTAATCCACCTAGTGTAGAAGAGACTATTGAGATTTTAAAGGGACTGAGGGACCGCTATGAGGCCCATCATCGTGTAAAGTTTAGTGACGGAGCGCTGGTTGCAGCTGCCAGGCTCTCGGACCGCTACATTGCAGGACGTTTCCTTCCTGACAAGGCTATTGATGTTATTGATGAAGCCGGGGCCAAGGCAAGGCTGGCAATGACAACCCTTTCACCGGATGTTAAAAAGATGGAGAAAGAGATTGAAAGACTGCGTAAAGAGAAGGAGTCCTCAGTCAAGGCCCAGGAATTTGAAACAGCAGCGAAATATAGAGATGATGAGAGAAAATTAAAAGCGAAACTTTCCGGGGCGAGGAAAGAGAAGAAGGTAGAAAAAGAGACAGTGGTAAATGAAGAGGATATCGCTGAGATAGTATCCAAATGGACAGGTATTCCCATAGGGAAGTTAGAAGAGAAAGAGTCAGAGAAGATGCTGCATATGGCGGAAGAAATAAAGAAAAAGATTATAGGGCAGGATGAAGCAATTATTGCCTTGACCAGGGCTATACGGCGTTCCAGAGCCGGTCTAAAGGATCCCCAGAGACCTATTGGTTCCTTTATGTTCCTGGGGCCGACTGGCGTAGGTAAAACAAAATTAGGCCGTGTCCTGGCAGAGTTTTTGTTTGGAGATGTCGATGCTATACTACAGGTTGACATGAGTGAATATATGGAGAAGTTTAATGTCTCACGTCTGGTGGGGTCACCTCCAGGTTATGTGGGATACGAGGAAGGAGGCCAGCTTACTGAAAAGGTAAGGCGCAGACCTTACTGCGTTATACTCCTGGATGAGATCGAGAAGGCGCACCCTGATGTATTTAATATCCTGCTGCAGGTGATAGAAGACGGCAGGCTTACGGATAGTTTTGGAAGAACTGTTGATTTCCGTAATACTATCCTTATCATGACCTCAAATATAGGAACGGAAAATTTAGTGAAAGGCTCTCTTGGATTTCAGGCAACTGATGAGGCTGTTACCTATGAAGCTATGAAGAAAAAACTCACCGATCAATTGAAGAAAACTTTCCGGCCGGAGTTTTTAAACCGTGTGGATGAAGTGGTTATATTTCGTTCCCTGGGCAAGGAGGAACTCAAAAAGATTGTAGATATAGAACTTGAGGATGTAAAGGCACGGCTCAAGGCGAAGGAAATAGAGATTGAATTGAGCAGCAAAGCAAAGGATTTTTTGATCGAGCGCGGCTATGATCAAAATTATGGGGCCAGACCCTTGCGCCGCGCCATCCAGCGGTATGTGGAGGATCCTTTGGCTGAAG
>JADHWT010000032.1 GCA_016783345.1 Candidatus Omnitrophota bacterium
AAAAGGAATTTTTAAAAGAGATAGAAATAAATCCGGAAGAGATCAAGGCCTATATTGCCCTGGAAGAACTTTACGCGAGGCAGGGTCTGGTTAAAGTAATAGAGAAACTTCGAGCGAGGCGGCTGCGGATAATAACGGCTACAATTCATAAAAAGGATATTGGCGATGGCAATCTAAGGGTATTTCCTGTGGTTTTAAACGGCGGCGCAGTGACTGTTGAGATAGTGGCGAGGGGAACTCATGCGCAGGGTTTCTGGCCCAGGATGGAGGTGTGGTTAAGCAAAGGCGGAAGGCTTGTAAGAGGGGGAGATAGATGGGTTAAGTCCGATACCTGGAAGAGCTATTATTTCCATTTTAATGCGTTACCAGGGGAAGAAAAACTTATTGTCCATTTCGTCAATGATTTTTTTGGCGGCCATGACAATGACCGCAATCTTTATATAAAACAGATAAATTTAAAATGAAATTTTCTTTTCGTATTATTTTGATTCTGTCTCTTATTAATCTCCTTGTCTGGGGAGTTTTTTTATGGCCGCGGACCCCGACCATAGTAGTTACGTTTTTTGATGTCGGGCAGGGGGACAGCGCATTTATAACATTCCCACAGGGAGGGAATATGCTTATTGACGGAGGTCCTGGAGGAGAATACAACAGAGGGGAAAGGGTAATCCTTCCATATCTGCGCAAGAAAGGCATACGACGGATAGATGCAGTTGCCCTGACACATCCCCACGCTGACCACCTTGGAGGACTTATCCCGGTAATGGAGAAGATGAAGATAGGTATTGTAATTGATTCAGGGGCTCCGCATACGAGTTTTTTATACAGGCAGTTTCTGGAACTCGTAGATAAAAAGGATATCCCGTTTTATATTGCCCATGAAGGAGATGAGGTCACAGGTTTCAAGGATATAAAGATTTTGATTTTGAATCCGCCTTTAAAACCTTTTACAGGCACAGATAGTGACCTTAACAACAATTCCTTGGTTATGAAGATTATTTTTAATCAGGTAGATTTTCTTTTCTGTGCCGATATACAATTAGAAGCTGAGGAAAAATTGACAGGCTATGGCACTTTGCTCGCCTCTAAAATCATAAAGGTCCCGCATCACGGGAGCTCTACCAGTATCTATGACCAATTTCTTAACCTCGTAAGTCCGCAAGAGGGGATTATAAGCTGCGGATATAAGAACCAATACAAATACCCTCATTCCAGGACACTTAAGGCATATAAAAAATTAAATACCAAAATTTACCGCACTGACAGAACGGGAGCGATTATAGTAACATCTGATGGAAAAAGTTATAGGATGTTGACAAAAGATATGTTGATGTGATACAGTAAAAGGAGTTATGGTATGGAATTTCAAAAGAAAATTCCAACCACTATGTTATGTGCCACCCTTAGAGATTGCTCGTCATTTTGGGAAGGCAATCTCAAGGACTGAGTCCCGGGAATTCTCCGAATTCCTCGGGGGAGGCGATTTGCTTGTAAGCTGTTTGAGAGGAGGTGAACAGTATGCCGTGCGGACGTAAAAGAAAAAAGGCCAAGATGTCCAAGCATAAAAGAAAAAAGAGACTGCGCAGAGATAGACATAAGAAAAAAGGAAGATAATTTTGAAGAAAATTTTTATTATACTAGTCTTTTCTCTGTTTGCATTTTTTGTGAGCGAGGCAGGGGCTTTTTGGATATGGACACCTGAGAGCGGAAAATGGATTAATCCAAAATATTCCATTAAAGATACGCCCAAGGAACAGTATGAATGGGGTATGAGATTACTGGACCTGGGAGAATACAATCAGGCCATTAAAAAATTTAAACACCTTATCAAGAAGTTCCCTGAGAGTCCTTATGCCGCCAGGAGCCAGTGTGCCATTGGTCTGGCCTATGAAAAGAAGGGTAAGATCGGAAAGGCAATAGAGGAGTATCATAAGGTATCTGAGAGCTATCCTTACAGCAGCGAGGAGGTTGCAAAGGTAATTGAGGCTGAATACCGCCTTGGGAATCTTTTGCTAAATCGTGAAGGCGGTGATACCTGGCAGAAGATAGCTACCTTTGAAGGAAATTACGAACGGGCTGCCCTGGTCTTTGAGCAGGCCATAAAGATATCTCCTTTTAATAAAAGGGCCCCGGAGATGCAGTATAAAAGCGGAGATGCCTATTTTAAGGCCAAAAAATACGAAGAGGCAATAACCGAATATAATAAGGTCCTGGAGACCTATGCCGACAGCGAATGGGTAGATGAGGCTGTTTTTAAATTAGGGTTTACAGCTGAGACACAGGGTCTTGGTACTCTATACGACCAAGTAAAGACTGAAGAGGCTATTACATGGTATTCGAGATATCTTAAAGAGTATCCGGAAGGAGAGAAGGCCGGTGAAGCTAAGGAGAGGATGGGCAATCTCCTGGATAGAAAGTTCCAGAAGATTTATGAGACAGGTGAATATTACGAAAAAGAAGGAGAAAAGGAATCAGCGCTTATCTATTACCGCCGCATCTTGAAGGATTTTCCAGGAAGCACCTGTGCAGAGAAGGCAAGGAAAAAGATAAAAGCGCTTAAATAAAATGTATAGGCATTCAGTAGTTAAATTGTTTGTTATAGGCGTGATGGTGTGTCTTGCCGGCTGCGGCTATACCACATCTGCCTTACGGGGCGGAAAGATTCAAAGGATGTATGTATCTACATTTTTGAATAAGACCTATGAACAAGGTCTTGACCGCGTGGTTACAGATGCCGTGATAGATGAATTCATTTTTAAAGGCGGGGTAAAGGTTGTAGAAGAGGAAAGGGCAGAGGTAGAACTTAGCGGCGTAGTTAATGAATACGTTTTAAAACCGTTGAGTTATAACCGCGAAAATCAGGCTGAGGAATACAGGCTCAGGGTCACTGTTGACATCTCCATTAAGGACCGCGCAACCTCGGCTATTATCTGGGAGGCAAAGGGTTTGAGCGGTGAATGGACATTTTTACTGAGCGGCCCATTAGCTGTAACCGAGGAAGAGGCAAAAGACAAGGCTATAAAATATCTGGCCAGGGAAGCAGCCCAGCGCGCCTTAGAAATGTGGTAATGCATAAAAAACCCCTTTCCCCTGTGTATCTTTTTCATGGGGAAGAGGAGTTTTTAAAAGAAGAGGCCCTGAAGAGGTTAGAAGGGATACTTTCTCGTGAGAGGGGAGTAGATGGAAAGGAGCTCTTTGAAGAAGATGTGAGCCCCTCAGTCTTAAATGAAAGCCTTAAGAGCATGTCTATTCTTGGGGGAGCAAGATTAGTAGTTATTAAAAAGACTAAAAAACTTGATAAGGAATGTAGAAAGATTTTATTCCAATACATTAAGAATCCTTTATCGCAAAATTTCCTTGTAGTTTTTTTAGATAAAGAAGAGGACAGAAGAAAATGGGACGTGTCCTCTCCCGGGACCAAACTCATAGAATTTAAAAAACTCTATGAGGCAGATATTCTCTCCTGGCTTATTACGCGCGCGCGAGATAATAAAAAAACCATCTCCATGGACGCAGCAAAGGTCTTTTTAGAGCGGCTGGGGACTGACCTTGCTTTACTCTCTCAGGGACTCGAGAGGGTGATAGATTATATCGGGGCTAAAACCGTGATAGAGGTAAAAGATATCGAGGAGATACTAAATGACGAAAAAAAAGACGCGGTTTTTGATCTGACAGATGCCTTAGCATCTCAGGATTTGCCAGCCTGCCTCAATATCTTAAACAAACTTTTTCTTACCCTTACCTCTCCCCAGCAGATTATTGCGCTACTCTCCTGGCAGGTCCGCCGGCTTTATACGTTAAAGACGGGAGGAGAGGTGAAGATGCCTTTATTTTTTTTAAAGAGGCTCAGTGCGCAGGCTCAAAAATTTAGTCGAGAGAAGTTAGAGGAATGTCTATATGGCCTTAAAAAGGCAGATAGCGAGATAAAAGAAGGCTTAAAAAATCCGAAGCTTTCGCTGGAATTATTTTTTTTTAGTTTCTTTTTTCAATTGAGCGAGACGAAGACCTAACCTTGAGATATTCCGTTTGACGTTATTTCGATGGAGCGCGCCGCGTTTTGCAGCCTTCTGAAAACTGGATGTTAGTTCCCTGAATAGTTTTTCAGCATCTTCTATCTTTTTGGCATTGCATGCCTCAAGAAATTTTTTCTTTAACGTATGCAAAAAGCTCTTTACGGCTTTATTGCGGCTATGGCGGAGATGGCTTTGTCTGAGTCTCTTCTTAGCTGATATCGAATGTGGCATAGTTCCTCCTTTCTAATTAAAATAACACACGATGGAAAAACTGTCAAGTGTATTTGAGAAGTCAAAGAAGTTACCTCCCACCAGCGGGGTGTATCTCTTTAAGGGCAATAGAGATGCGGTTATCTATATCGGGAAAGCTGCCAATCTCCGCAAACGTGTCTCCAGCTATTTTTCTAAAAAAGATTTAGGCGCCCGGTACGGCATACTAAGGAACATGATAAAGGATATCGATTATATTGTAACTAATTCGGAGATGGAGGCCCTGGTTTTAGAGAGCAATCTCATTAAGGAGTATCAGCCCCGTTATAATGTCCAGCTCAAGGACGACAAAAAATATCCTTATCTTGAGATTACAAACGAGGAATTTCCAAGAATTTTGATTACCCGCAGTCCAGCGCAGCATGGGGTGTATGGGCCGTATACTGACGTGAAAAGTCTCCGCCGCGTAGTCAAGATGATTCGCGAAGTTTTTTGCCTGCGCAGTTGTAATTATGATCTTCGTAAGAGGAAACCATCCAGGCCATGTCTCGATTATGACCTCAAGCGCTGCAGTGGACCCTGCGCCGGGCATATTAATAAAGAAGATTACAATAAAATGGTGAGACAGGTAAGGCTCTTTTTAGAAGGAAGGAATAAAATATTGAGGATAGAGGTAGAAAGAGAGATGAAAAAAGCAAGTTTTCATCAGGAATACGAGCATGCCGGAGAGTTACGAGATAGACTCACTGCAATAGAGAGCGTATTGAAAGTAGAGGAGATATACCATACTATGAAAAAGCTAAAGGCACTGCTTAATTTACCTGCCCTGCCTTACCGTGTAGAGGGGATAGATATCTCACATATCTCCGGTGCTGAGGCAACCGGTGTAATAACAGTCTTTGAAAACGGGATACCAAAACCCGGTGAGTACCGGCGCTTTCGTATAAAATTTTGCGGCACCCGGGATGACTGCGCTATGATAGGTGAAATAGTGGAGAGGCGGTACCGGCGACTGCTTAAGAAAGAGATAATAAAACCGGATTTGATATTGGTCGACGGCGGAAAAGGTCAGGTAGGGAGCGCTGTTAAGAAACTGAAAGAGTTAGGACTCCCGAATATACCGGTTGCCGGCATAGCCAAGAGGTTTGAACATATATATATTCCGCGGAGTAAGACCCCTGTTGCGATAGGCCCGGCTCAAAAAGGCCCTGTTTTAAATTTTCTTAAGAGTATCCGTGATGAAGCACACCGTTTTGCGCAAAAATACCATCATCTCCTCCGTACCAAGAGAGTATTTCAATAGTACGGAAGATTTTAAGAAGGCAAAGTAATGGCGAAATTGGTGGATTTTCAAAAGGAATTATGGTAAAAAAGAAGTTACTGGATATGGAGAAACAATGTTTACTAAAGTTCTAAGTGGTCTTTTCGGCACACGAAATAGCCGGGAACTCAAGAGGTTGGCGCCTTTTGTAGATTCCATAAATAAATTAGAGAAAGAGGTGTCCGCTTTAAGTGATTCCAGGCTTAGAGAAAAGACAGATGAATTTAAAAAAAGATTGGCAAAAGGCGAGACACAGGATGCCTTACTTCCCGAGGCATTTAGTGTAGCGCGGGAGGTTGCTAAACGCACAGTTAAGATGAGGCCTTTTGATGTCCAGCTTATCGGGGCAATTGTCCTTTATCATGGTAAGATTGCAGAGATGGCTACCGGAGAGGGAAAGACCCTGGTGGCAACCCTTCCTACATATCTTACTGCTCTCTCAGGACAGGGTGTCCATATTATCACAGTTAATGACTACCTTGCCAGACGTGACAGAGACTGGATGGGTCCTATCTACGAATTCCTTGGTCTCTCAGTCGGGGCTATCCAGCACGATATGGATCATCAGGACAGGCAGAACGCATATAGATGTGATATCACTTACGGAACTAATAATGAATTTGGTTTTGATTATCTGAGAGACCACATGGTCCCCCGGAAGGATTTAAAGGTCCAGCGTGAATTAAACTATGCTATTGTCGATGAGGTTGACAGTATCCTTATAGATGAGGCGCGCACACCTCTTATTATTTCCGGTCCGGCTGAAGAGTCAACAGATAAATACTATACCCTTAACCGCCTTGTCCCAAGGTTAAAGCGCGGGGAGAGAGACGAAGAGACAAAGCAGGAGTCCGGCGACTATGTCGTTGATGAAAAGGCCCGCGCAGTGTATCTTACAGAGGCCGGTGAGGAGAAGGCATGCAAGTTTTTGAATCTACCCAGTTTAAGCACACTGGAAACGATGGAGGAAAAACACCATATTACCCAGGCCCTCAGGGCCTATGAGCTTTTTAAACTGGATGTGGACTATATGCTGAAAGACGGGAAGGTTGTGATTGTAGATGAATTTACAGGCAGGCTCATGCCCGGCCGCAGGTGGAGTGACGGTCTCCACCAGGCCATTGAGGCAAAAGAGAAGGTGCGTATCGAAGAAGAAAACCAGACCCTTGCCACAGTTACATTTCAGAATTATTTTCGCATCTATAATAAACTTGCAGGTATGACCGGGACTGCTGCTACCGAGGCCAATGAATTTCAGGAAATTTATAAACTGGAGGTAATGGTTATCCCGCCTAATCGTCCGCTTATCCGCACCCATCATCCTGACGTAATCTACAAGACCGAGAGAGAGAAATTTAATGCTGTGGTCAAAGAAATAGAAGAATGTAATAAGCTTGGCCGCCCGGCCCTGGTCGGGACTATATCTATTGAGAAATCCGAGAGACTCTCCCATATGCTCAAGAAAAAGAATATCCCGCATAATGTCCTGAATGCGCGCTACCATGAAAAGGAGGCGGAGATTGTAGCGAGAGCTGGCGAACCTTCTGCCGTTACAATTGCCACAAATATGGCAGGCCGCGGGACAGATATTGTCCTGGGAGAAGGTGTGGCGAAAAAAGGCGGACTCCATATCGTCGGCACAGAGCGGCATGAATCGAGACGCGTTGACAATCAGCTCCGCGGCAGGGCTGGCAGGCAGGGAGACCCTGGTTCGTCGCGGTTTTATCTCGCATTAGAAGACGACCTTATGAGGATCTTTGGGTCGGATAGACTCACCAGGATTATGGATAGGTTGGGCATGGAAGAAGGGCAGGACATCCAGCACCCGCTCGTTACACGCGCTATTGAGACTGCGCAGAAACGGGTGGAGGGGCATAATTTTGATATCCGCAAACAGCTTCTGGAATTTGACAACGTTATGAATAAACAGCGGGAGGTTATCTATGAGCAGAGGGATCTGGTTTTAGAGAGTGATAATCTAAAAGATGTGATCCTGGATATGATCGGCGACATGGCAGGAGAGAGGGTCTCTTTATATGCCGGGAAGGATTTGCACCATGAGGAATGGGATATAGACGGTCTCTGCCAGTGGCTCAAAAGTTCTTTCGGGATCGAGATGAATGTTTCATCTGTTAAAGAGATATCCTCGAGCGAAGACTTTATTTCATTTATAACTCAAAAAATTAAGGATGGATATAAAGAGAAAGAGACCTCGATAGGTGAGGCGCATTTTAGACAATTAGAAAAGGCAATTCTATTATCAGTAGTTGACAGCAAGTGGAAGGACCATCTCTACGCCATGGACAATCTCCGTGAAGGGATAGGTCTAAGGGCGTATGGCCAGAGAGACCCCCTGATTGAGTATCAGCATGAAGGATCCGGTATGTTTACTGCTATGATAGATTCTATAAAGGAAGAGGTCCTTGGATTCCTTTTCAAGGTAAGACCAGCCGGGGAGATCAAAGAGAGATCGGTATTTTCTTTATCCGGGCAGAGTTTCCTCCACCCTGATGCCTCACCGATGAGCAGGATTCCGCAAGCACCTCCGGAGTCTCCGGGACAGGCGCCACCACCCACACAAACAGGGCCAGGCCCCCAGCCTCCATCCCCTTATCAAAGGGAAGGGAAGAAGGTAGGCAGAAACGACCCATGCCCATGCGGGAGCAACAAGAAATATAAAAAGTGCTGCGGAAAAAGCATATAATGCTCTTTTCCCTTAAAACAATTGCTAAATAGACTTATTTCAGGTAAAATTTGATTATAGGCAATTATGAGGAAGCAAAAGAGATGAGATATGAGACAGAATTCCATTTAGTTTCAGCTATATTAAAAAAGACACATACAGCCGCTGTTCTAATAGGTGGTTTTGCGGTTAATTATTATAACGTATCGCGCCAAACTGCAGATATAGATTTTTTGACAACAGAGAATGATTTCAAGGAAGTGTTAGTTCTGTTAGAAAAAGAAGGCTATAAAGAGGATAACAGGCGGAAGTTGTTTAGCAGGTTAAAAAGTGTAAAGCATTATATTCTGGATATTGATTTCATGTTTGTTGACAAAAATACGTTGGATAAAGTTATAAAAGATGCCAAGAAAATTACTATCGCCAGCCAGAAGTTCCTTATTCCATCTCTTTTGCATCTGATAGCACTTAAGCTCCACTCAATAAAGAATAATCCCTCGCAACGTGAGCATAAAGACCTGATGGATATTATCGATTTGGTAAAGTATAACAATGTAGATATCAAAAGCGAAGAATTTAAGAGTATCTCTCAGAAATACGGCACAGAAGATATCTATAATAAAATATTATTAGAGACTAAGTGATATGGAAAAGTTAAATCTCCCTGTCATAAAAGGAAATATGCCAAAGGCGAAATCTCTATCAATGGACAACTATCTTAGATTTATTTATATGAATTTGAAATATACTGTAGATATAAAAACAATTAGAAAACAAAAGAAATTTTCTGAGGTAAACGTGCCATTCGTTATGAGATAATTGGCCCAGGCGAAAGGCGTTAAATTTACCCTTAATTTGTTATATGGTAAGTTGCCGCCAAAATTTTTTTAAATTGATTCCACTTATTTTTACATCTATTTCCGCTATTTTACTTAGCCTTTCCATGCCACGCTTCACAGGGCAGGCAGGGCTAAATCTAAGTTTCCTAGAATGGTTTGCCCTGGTGCCCTGGTTTTTAGCCATTAGAGGGAAAAGAGCATTATATTCTTTTTTCCTTTCTTTATGGATGGGGATATTGTTCTGGGGGATAACACTCTTCTGGCTGCGGCTGGTAACCGGACTGGGATTTTTTCTCCTGTTGCCGTATCTCGGGCTTTATTTTGCTGTGTTTGGGTGGGGACTGTCCCAGATTTACGGACGAAGTCGTAGAATCGGGACTGTCCCCGGCTTCCAGATTTTAATCCCATTAGTCTGGGTATTGCTTGAAAGGCTTCGCGGAGTTTTATTGGGGGGATTTCCGTGGCTCAGTCTCAGCCATGGACAGTATCTGAATATCCCTTTATTACAGTGGGCATCTTTAGCAGGAGAGGGCATTATCTCCGGAATTATTATCCTGGTAAATCTTATTATTATGGCAATCTTTTTATCCAGGGGGAAGAAGAGAATTTTTCTCGCTATTGCACTTTTTCTTATAATATTATCTGTTCATGTCGGAGGAAAGATTCTATTAAAGAGAGAGGCAGACAAGCAAGAGACCCTGAGAGTCGCAGTTATTCAGCCCAATATCATAGAGAAGTGGGACAAAGACTCTATGGAAGAGAACTTCAATATATTAATGGGATTGAACTGTGAATCTCTAAAAGAGCGACCGCAATTTATAATCTGGCCGGAGTCATCTTTTAGCTCAGACCTTGAAAAGGATAGACTGCATTTAGAACAGTTAAAGGGATTTGCCAGGGAACATAACCTGTATCTATTAGTTGGGGCAATAAAAGAGGTAGCTCAGGGAGAGTTTTATAACCGCGCTATTCTTATCTCTCCAGGAGATGAGATATCTTCGTATGATAAGGTGAGATTAGTCCCTTTCGGAGAATATGTTCCCCTGGGAGAGAAATTTCCTCGGTGGGAGAGGTGGGTAGAAGATATAGCCGGATACAGGTTTTCTTTTGTCCCGGGAAAAGAACAAAATATTCTCTCAATAGACTCCACTCCATTCGGGGTCTTAATATGTTTTGAAGATATCTTCCCGGGGCTTTCCAGAAGATTCAAGGAAAAAGGAGCAAGGCTTCTTATAAATATCACAGATGACCACTGGTTTGGCAGAGGCCCTGCACCTTATCAGCATCTTGCTGCCTCAGTGCTTCGGGCTGTAGAGAACCGGCTCCCTGTAGTTCGTTCAGCCAATACAGGCATCTCTGCTTTTATTGATTCTTCCGGCCGTATAATTAATATGGTAGAAAAGGAAGGGCATGCCATATTTGTCAGAGGAGTCTCTGTTCAAGAGATATCATTTTAAAGCTTCATTTTCACACGGTGTGTTCCTATCAGACCCACCTTGGACCAAGTTATCCTATTCATAATTTTTTTATTGCTTTTTTCTCCTGCATGAGGAGCATGGTGGCCCGGATGACACGCTATTTTTGAGGAACATGGGGGTCCATGTCTCCCACATTTTTTGGAAAAAAGATATATCTTGACTTTTAGCTAAAAATGGCATATATTCCTAATTAGTAAGACTAATATGGAGGTAAATGTCTGATGAAAAATATAGAAAGAATATTGAAAATAGAACTACCTGAAGGGCAATCTGCATTTTTATGGGGACCTAGAAAGACAGGTAAAACTACATATTTGAAAAAACGTTTTCCGGACAGCCTTATATACGACTTTCTAAAAACAGATTTTTTTATAGAGATTTCGAAAAATCCTGCGTTGTTGCGAGAACGACTGCTTGCAAAAAATGAGGGTTTTTTAAAATACCCAATAATACTTGACGAAGTGCAAAAGGTTCCTCAGGTACTTGATGAGGTACACTGGTTAATTGAAAATAAAAGTTTAAGGTTTATCCTTTGTGGATCAAGTGCAAGGAAATTAAAAAGAGGCCAGGCTAATCTTTTAGGGGGAAGGGCATGGCGTTTCGAAATGTTTCCCTTAGTTACGGCTGAGCTTAATAATGTTGATCTTTTGCATGTTTTAAATCATGGTATGATACCGCAGCATTATTTACAGGGCGAGGAATACAGAAAATCTTTAAAGGCTTATGTGCAGGACTATTTGAAAGAGGAGATTTTTGCCGAAGGGTTAACGCGTAATATTCCTGCTTTTTCTAGATTTTTCGACGCTTTTGGTTATTCTCACGGTGAGCTTACGAATTATTCCAATATTGCCAGAGATTGTGGTGTGGATTCAAAAACAGTCAAGGAATATTATCAGATTCTTGTTGATACATTGCTGGCTTGGAGGATTGAGCCTTTCAAAAAGAGACAATCGCGGCAGGTCATAACTAAAGCTGCAAAGTATTATTTGTTTGATGTGGGAGTTGCTGGATATCTGACAAAAAGGAATCTGCAAGAGAAAAGGGGCATAGAGTTTGGAAAGGCCTTTGAACATTTTTTGCTTATGGAAATAGTTGCTTACAGATCCTATAGCGGTAAAGACTTTGGAATAAATTTCTGGAGAACAAAATCCGGCCTCGAAGTGGATTTCATACTTGGAAACGGAGAGATTGCTATAGAGGTAAAAGGGGCAAGACGGCTGGATAAAAGAGACTTGAAGGGGCTGGAGACTTTTATGGAAGGGCGGTCACTAAAGAGAAGTATTGTTGTTTGCAATGAAAGGGAAAAGAGACTTCGCAATAAAATAGAAATATTGCCATGGGATAGTTTTCTGCGGGAATTGTGGGAAGGGGGAATTTTGTAATTGACACCTTTTAATCTTTTTGTATTGCCCCTTGAGGTAAGTGCTTGTAAAGTAAGGACTTAAATGTGTGCCCATGTCACCCATGTTTATTTGCCGAGAAATCCCTATCTGTCATTGCGAGGTTAAGTTGGTAGTCGCAGTCTTTAGACTGCGGAATGAATAGCCGAAGCAATCTCAGAATTCCTTAAATTTTCTTGCTGCATTTTTT
>JADHWT010000001.1 GCA_016783345.1 Candidatus Omnitrophota bacterium
CGGGGAAGACCCGGGAAGGAAAGACCTTCAAGGGACGCCCAGGCGCGTAGCAGAAATGTATGAAGAGATATTCTCTGGTATTCGTCGTGACCCTGCGAAGGAACTGGAGGTTATCTTAGACCAGAAGCACGATGAGATTATTCTTTTAAAAAATATTCCATTGTACAGTATCTGCGAGCATCATCTTCTCCCTTTTATCGGCAAGGCACATGTGGCGTATATACCGCGCGGAGGGAGGGTTACCGGCTTAAGCAAATTGGCGCGGGTAGTAGATTTATTTTCCAAGAGACCTCAGGTGCAGGAGAGGCTTACTACAGAGATTGCTAATGTGCTTATGAAGAAATTGAGGCCTAAAGGAGTAATGGTAGTGATTGAAGCAGAGCACCTTTGCTTATCAATGCGCGGGATAAAGAAGTCAGGGGCAGTTACTGTTACCTCTGCAGTGAGGGGAATTTTTAAGGAAAACGAGAAGACCAGGGCAGAGACATTGGCGCTTATTAAAGGATGACAATAAAAAATTGTCATTGCGAGCACGCAGCTCAGCAATCTCAGAGATTGCCGCGTCGCTTACGCTCCTCGCAATGACATAGGCAAGAAAGTATGAAAAAATTTCTCATAATCGTCGAATCACCGGCTAAGACCAAGACTATTACCAAATTTTTAGGTAAAGGGTATGTTGCCAAATCTTCCTATGGCCATGTGAGAGACCTCCCTAAGAAGGAGATGGGTATAGATTTTGAGAAGAATTTCAAGCCCACATACAAGATTATACCGAATAAGAGCAAGGTAATTAGAGAGTTAAAGAAGGAAGCAAAAGATGCAGATACTATATTCCTGGCAACAGATCCTGATAGAGAGGGAGAGGCCATATCCTGGCATTTAGCTGAGATGTTGAAGATGCCTTCAAAGATAAAGAGGGCTATATTTTATGAAATAACAAAGGAAAAGGTCCTTGATGCGATTGCTCATCCTCAGGCAATTGATACAAACAAGGTTCTGGCCCAGCAGGCAAGGAGGATCCTGGACAGGATGGTGGGATATAAGATAAGCCCGATCCTCTGGAAAAAGATCGGGAGAGGCCTTAGCGCCGGCAGGGTCCAGTCTGTGGCCATGAGGTTAATATTAGAGAGAGAAAAAAAGATAAAAGGTTTTATCTCGGACGAATCCTGGACAATACAGGCACTTTTAAAGACTCAAAAGGACGCGGAGTTTGAAGCAAGGCTGTTTAAGATTAATGAGAAAAAGGCTGAAATAAAAAAAGAGGCAGATGCCGCGAAGATAGTCAGTGAATTAAAGGGATGCGATTTTATTGTCGGGGATATAGAAAAGAAGGAGCAAAAAAGAAATGCGCCTGCCCCTTTTACAACTTCTCTGCTTCAACAGGAGTCTGCCAGGAAATTAGGGTTTACTGCCTATCGAACAATGCGCGTGGCCCAGCAGCTCTACGAAGGGATGGAACTAGGTGACGAAGGCTCTATAGGACTTATTACATACATGCGCACAGATTCATTCCGTATAAATTCGGATTTTCAAAATGAGGCAAGGACATATATAAAAGACAAATTCGGAGCGAATTTTATTCCGGAAAAACCCAATTATTTTCCCCCAAGGAAAGGCGCCCAGGAGGCGCATGAGGCTATTCGGCCTACTTCCCTGAAGAGACCGCCTGAGGTAATCAAGGAACATCTAAACCCGGAGCAGTGGAAGCTCTACGACCTCATCTGGCGCAGGTTTTTAGCCAGTCAGATGACCCCGGCTATTTTTGACGAGACTCTTGTGTTTATTAGCGCAGGCTCATGCACGTTCAGGGCGAGGGGACAGGTTGCAAGATTTTCAGGATTTATGGCTGTCTATGAGGAAGGGAGGGAGGACGAAGAAAAAGAAGGTAAAAAAGAGGGACTGCCGTTACTTAATACAGGAGAAAAGTTATTACTTCTAAAACTTACCCCTGAGCAGCATTTTACTAAACCCCCTGCGCCTTATTCAGAGGCAATGCTGGTCAAGGCCCTGGAAGAGGAGGGGATCGGCAGACCTTCTACCTATGCGACTATTATACATACTATTGAGGAAAGGGAATATGTAAAGAGAGTAAAGCGTAAACTTTATCCTACCGAACTCGGGCTTACGGTCACAGAGCTTTTGATAGACAATTTCCCTAAAGTTATGGACATTAAATTTACAGCTAACCTTGAAAACCAGCTTGATACTATTGAAGAAGGGAAAGAAGACTGGGTAGAGATGCTGCGCGATTTCTACACTCCTTTTATAGAGGCAGTGAAAAAGGCAGAAAAAGAGATGAAGGATTTAAAAAAGGAGAGGGTAGAGACTGATGTTAAGTGTCTTCGCTGCGGTGAGCCGATGGTCATGCGCTGGGGTAGACACGGGAAGTTCCTTGCATGCTCAGTCTATCCGAAGTGCCGCTATACTCAGGCCCTCGAAGAAGGTGAGGTAGAGCAAAGCGAACTAAAGTGCAAGGAATGCGGAGGCACTCTTTTAGTTAAGAACGGGAGATTCGGAAGGTTTCTTGCATGTATACGGTATCCTGAATGCAAATTCACCCAGCCAATGGAGATAGGAGTAAAATGCCCTAAAGAAAATTGTGAGGGGGAGGTTATTGAAAGGCGGACAAAGAGAGGCAGGGCTTTCTTTGGCTGTAATAAGTTCCCCAAGTGTGACTTTTTTAGCTGGCAAAAGCCCGGTGCCGAGCTGCCAGAAAAAAATGTAGAAAAAAATGTAGAAAAAGGTTGAATAGATAGAATGATGTGGTACAATAAGTGTTAGCAAGAAAGGAGGAAAGGAGAATGCGAGTAGGAATAATTGGTATAGTTGTAGTAGGGTTGGTTTTTTTAGGAAGTAGTTTTTGTCTGGCTAACGGGGGAGCCCCTGTTACAAAAGAGGTGACCAAAGAAACGGTAGGCGAAGCCACCTCTGCGAAGCAAGGGGTAGGGACAACAGGTGCTACGGGAGGCGCTATTAAAAGTCCTGGTACGGCTACATTCCTGTCAGTCCTTTGCCCGGGACTCGGACAGATCTATAATGATGATAGTCTAATCAAGGTCCTTATTATGGGTGGTATAGAAGGTCTTTGCTGGGGTCTGGTTGGCGGAACAGATATGGAGGCATTAGGTATTTTTGGGCTGGCAATGGGAAGGGTTGTGAGCTCTGTAGACGCCTATTATACAGCTGTTGAAAAGAACAGAGGCCTCTCTCTTCAGATAGATAACGAAAAGGTGGTCGTAGCTATAAAGGGGGAATTTTAAAGACTGATGATTACGCAGATCGGTTTGGTAGCCGGAGATATCTGGCACTATCTGGAAAACCATGAAGATGTAACTTTCAAAGAACTCGACAAGCATATCCAGAAATCAACAAATCTTATTTTAATGGGTCTTGGATGGCTTTCGCGGGAAGGGCATGTCATTGTGGAAGAAAAAGACGGGGATTATGAAGTAAGGCTTAGGAGTGAAGATTAATAAGGAGGGGATATGGAAGCTTATTGTGTAAAATGTAAGGCAAAAAAAGAGATGTCTGAAGCAAAAGAAGTAACGATGAAAAACGGACGTAAGGCCATGAAAGGTAAATGCCCTGATTGCGGGACCGGAATGTACCGCATCCTCGGTAAATAAGACCGGTTATAAGTTATAAGTCGTAAGTTATAAGGAGAAAGGATATCTTTATGGCTTACGACTTATTTTATTTTATGATTTCTACAGTTGATTTTCGTAAAGGGTTGAGGATAAAGCTGGAAGGCGAAATTTACAGCATAATAAATTTCCAGCATGCCCGCACAGCCCAGCGCCGCGCATTTGTGCGGACCCGTTTAAAGAATCTAAAGACAGGCGCTGTTCTTGAGAAGACCTTTGCCGCAGGTGAAACATTTAAAGAGCCGGATTTTGAGGAAAAGAAAATGCAGTACCTGTATCAAAATGACGGCGAATATTATTTTATGGATACCGGGAGTTTTGAGCAGATTGGTATTCCGGAGAAAAGATTGGGCGGCGCGCATTGGTTTTTACACGAGGGCGGGGAGTACAAAATTTTATTTATTGAATCCGCACCTTTCAATGTGGAGCTGCCGGCAGCTGTAGTTTTAAAGGTTACCTCTGTAGGACCCGGCCATAGAGGTGACAGCGTTACAAATCTTCTGAAAGAGGCAGTTTTAGAGACAGGTCTTGTCGTGAAAGTTCCTCTTTTTATCAAGGAAGGGGATAGAGTCAAAGTCGATACCCGCACCAATGAATATCTGGAGCGGGGTTAAGTCGTTTTTACGGTCTTTTTAATTAAGACAAAGCCTTTATTATTTCCCGGGATAGCTCCCTTAATCAGTATAAGGTTGTCTTCCGGTCTTATATCCGCAATTTCCAGGTTTTGTACAGTTACCTGCTCGTTTCCCATTCTACCGGCCATGCGTGTTCCTTTGCGGACATGCTGAGGATAACGGGAGCCGATTGAACCGCCATGCCGCCGGAAATAGTGTCTGCCATGAGATGCAGGCGCGCCATGGAAGCCATGCCGTTTCATTACCCCGGCAAAACCTTTACCTTTAGAGGTGCCTGTTACATCTACACATTCTCCTTTTTTAAAGATAGAGGTATTTAATTCCTGCCCTATATTTATTCCTTCTATCTCCTGAGGACCCAGCCTGAATTCGTGTAAGATTTTTTTAGGGATTAGATTTACTTTTTTGAAATGCCCGAGTTGGGGCTTTTTGACCTTTTTTTCTTTGATGTCTCCGAAACCAAGCTGAATTGCATTATACCCATCGGTTTTTTCAGTCTTTGTCTGGACTACAGAGCAGGGCCCTGCCTGAACGACCGTTACCGGGACAAAATTCCCATCCTCTTTAAAGATATGGGTTATACCTATTTTTTTACCTATTAAACCTAACATAGCTTATTTATTGTACCACAATTTTATTTTTGCGCAATACTTTTTATGCTTTTTGTGCCAGAAGTTTTTTTAGTTGTTTTTTTCTTCTTTTTAAGCGCTTACTGGCCCTTGTCCTTTTGATACGCCTGTTATATTGCTTACTCATTGTTTCTCCCTGTTTCCGATAAGTGTTTTTCGATAAACTCGATAGCCGTACCCACTGTCCTTACACTGAGCGCTGCATCTTCATCCATAGTGATGCCAAATTCTTCTTCAAAAGCAGCCACGAGCTCAATGCTCTGGATTGATTCTGCGCCGAGGTCTTTGACAAACTCGGACCCTTCATTGATTTTTTCCGGCTGGACCTTAAGCTGCCGGCTGACTACCTTTTTTACTCTCTCCGCTACCTCACTCATTTTTTCCTCCTTTATCCCATTTTATCTCTCGCAATTAATTCCTCTCTCTTGTCTTTGGTGATTTCATGGACATAGTTCAGGACATCAAGCTCTTCCTGACCAAGTTCTTTCCCGCGGCGGCTCATAGCCACCGCTGCTGTCTTCAGTAACATCTTATAGCCATAACCTTTTGTAAATTTTTTATTCAGATACCATGTGAATGAAGGAACAAATTTAGGCAGGACCCCGCCTGAGCCGACCAGATTTGTCATTACACCGATAACTGTCCCGGTATTTAAAAATGTCCCTATACTTGTCTTGGTATGGTCCCCGATAAAAGAGCCAACTTTGGTCTGGCCAGAATCCATTATTCCCTTTTTTATATAGACAGAGATAGAACTATAATCATTTTTTAAATCACTATTGGTAGTGAGCGCCCCTAGATTCACCCATTCACCGACGTAACTATGGCCGAGAAAGCCATCGTGGAATTTATTTGTATAGCCATGGATGATGACTTCTTCTACCTCTCCGCCGATACGACATACAGGACCTATACTCGATCCCTCTCTTACCTTAGCCCCATGTATCTGCGTTTCTTTACCAATGTAACTCGGACCTTCTATTTTTGTAAATGGATAGATAACAGCGCCTTCATCTATAATAACCGGGCCGTGGGTAGTATCGATTACTACCATGGGGAACACTGTCGCTCCTTTGCCGATAGAGACTTTTTCTTTTTCGCCGTAAATAGAAGCCTGGGGAGAGAATTCACCTTCTATCTTTGCGGGTACTGCGTTAAAATCGTCTTTTATAGCATCGGCATTATAATTAACCAGATCCCATGGATAAGTAATTAATTTTACCTTTACCTCTTTAACCGGGATATTCTCCTTTAATTTCTCCAGGCTTCCCGAGATATTTCCGGATGAGATAGCGGCCATTTTGTTTTTCTTTACGAGTGCATAGACTATCTTGCCATCCATTTCTCCTATTTCTTCATTGCCTGGGATAGAAAATTTTGTATTCGTACGCGCCCCGTTAGCGGGGAATAACCAGCGGCTGTTAATAAAAAGGGTGTCGTCATTTTTCAGCGCTTCCGCATCGTTTACGCTAAGGGGAGATACTTCTTTTCTCCAGAGTTTTATTAGATAATCCCTCACCCAGAAAGAGATTTTAATGTCAGGGAATGCCCTGGTTATTTTTTCGAAAATCAATGTCTTCCCGCACCTGAGTCCGCATATCGGGCGTAGATATGTCAGGGGATATAAATTTTCAAATCCGTTGTCTTCAAAAATACATATTTTCATAATGGCTCCATTAGTAGATACGCATCGTGGGCAATCCTTGCCTCTTCATCTGTGGGGATGACCCAGACCTTTATCCGTGAATCAGGACTGCTTATAAGGGCTTCGCATTGATGTGTCTTATCGTTTATTTGTTTATCCAGTTTTATTCCCAATTCTTCTAGTCCTTCTAATATTTCTCGGCGTAGTCTATCTGCATTCTCGCCAATCCCGCCGGTGAAGACAATTGTATCAACATGACCGAGGGCAGCCATATACGCCCCTATATATTTTTTTATGCGGTAACAGAATATATCCAGGGCGAGTTCAGCCCTTTTATTTCCTTTATTAGCTGCTTTACGTACCTCGCGTACATCATTGCTTATTCCTGAAAAACCTAGTAGCCCGCTTTTTTTATTGAGGAGATTATTTATCTCTTTGATTTTCATGCCTCTTCTTTCAGCTAAGTAAAATATAATAGCCGGGTCAATATCTCCGGAACGCGTCCCCATGACTACCCCTTCCAATGGGGTCAGCCCCATGCTGGTATCTATGCTTTTTCCTTTTTTAACGGCAGTGATACTGCAGCCATTTCCCAGGTGGCAGGTTATAATATTTAAATCGTATTTTCCTTTATTTTCCAGTTCTGCTGCGCGTCGTGCAACATACCGGTGTGAAGTTCCGTGAAAACCATAACGTCTGATGCGGTATTTTTCGTATAATTCATAAGGTATGGCGTATAGATAAGCATATGAAGGGATAGTCTGATGAAAGGCTGTATCAAAGGATGCGACTTGCGGGACATTGGGGAGCGCTTGACTCGCTGCCTTTATACCAGTTAGATTGTGTGGATTATGGAGTGGGGCAAGGTCAGCGTAGTCCTCGATAATCTTTAAGACCTTTTCATCAATAATAGATGATTCCTTGAAATACTCTCCGCCATGCACTACCCTGTGACCTACTGCCTTTATGTCATGCATATCTTTAAGTATCCGGCGCATCCCTTCATGATGGTCATGGATTGCATCTGCAGTTTTTTCGCCGATTTTTTCAAGCATTCCTTTTGCAAGGACTTTTTCTTCCGGCATCTCAAAGAGCTGGTATTTTATAGATGAACTACCGCAGTTGACTACTAAAATTTTCATATATTTTTCAATGTCTCCTTTGCGCCTGTACTGCCACGATAGCAGTAATCCCTACCACGTCATCAGCTGTTGCCCCCCGGGAAAGGTCACATACAGGTTTTTTAAATCCCTGGAGGATCGGGCCATAGGCAGTCGCCCCTGCAAGATACTGTGTCAGTTTATAAGCAATATTGCCGCTGTCCAGGTCAGGGAATATAAGGACATTTGCATGACCTGCTACTTCACTTAATTTTACCTTCTTCTGTGCTACACGGGGAATAAGGGCTGCGTCCAGCTGCAGCTCTCCGTCTATAATTAATTCCGGCGCAATGCCATGAGCTATCTCCACAGCCTTGATAACCTTATCAGCGTCTGTATGTGAGGCGCTGCCTTTGGTGGAGAATGAAAGAAATGCTATACGCGGTTCAATGCCGAGGATATCCCCGGCATTTTTTCCGGTAGTAACAGCTATCTCTGCCAGCTCTTGAGCAGATGGATTAATATTAACAGCGCAGTCAGCAAAGACCAGGATTTTATTTTTTTCTTCTAAGAATTGCGGCAGGACCATAATAAAAAAACTGGAAGGGATATGCACGTCTTTGAGGTATCCGATAGCAAGGCCTGCAGATTGAAGCACAGACGCAGTTGCATGCGCTATCCCCGCAACTATTCCGTCAGCCTCTCCATGAGCTACCATCATACATCCGAAGAATAGATTCTTGCGGACAAGTTTTCTTGCTATCCCCTCAGTAATATTTTCTTTTTTAGCCGCGTATAGAGAGGCAAATTTATCCAGGAGCGGGGATGTGTCCGGATTTATTATCTCAAGTCCTGTGAGGGATAAATTTTTACCTAAAACAACAGGGGTGGCTATGCCCTTATCCAGGATAGTCCTGGCTGCTTGAAGGATCCTTTCATCATTTCCTTCGGGAAGGACTATTCTCTTTTTTTCTTTTCGGGCTTTTTCAAGAAAGGTATCAATTAAGCTCATGATTTTTTAATCTACCATAAGAGATAGTAGTTAGCAAGCGAAATTTTATTTATAGCGAAAATTTATAGATTTGACCCAAAAAATTATTGCCAAACATATTTCTATAGGGTACAATATGATAGTTATATGGTGTATATCCCTTGTCGCAGAAGATGTTGGGTAAAATTTCTTCGACTTTTTACCCAACGCGACTTCGGGATTAATTCCGACATACAAGTTATGTCACATAACTTGTGTCGTCATTAAAAGGAGGATGAAATGCAGGTTCTAATTCGAGCAAATTATGAAGAGATGAGTAAAGAGGCAGCGAGATATGTCTCTTCGGAGATGAGGAAGAAGGTAAAATTCGTACTGGGGCTTGCCACAGGCAGCACCCCGTTAGGGCTTTATAAAGAACTCATCCGCATGCATAAGGAAGAGGGATTGGATTTCGAGAACGTCACTACCTTCAATCTCGATGAATACTACGGACTTTCCCCTACCCATGAGCAGAGTTATAGTTATTTTATGTGGGAAAATTTGTTTAAACATGTCAATATTAAGAAAGAGAATGTCCATATCCCTGATGGCATGGCAAAGGACGTAGAAAAATTTTGCGAGGAATACGAACATATGATCAAAGAGGCCGGGGGGATAGACCTGCAGGTCCTGGGTATTGGCAGTGACGGCCATATTGCTTTCAATGAGCCGCTTTCTTCTCTTGGTTCCAGGACGAGACTTAAGACATTGACTCAGCAGACAATAGAAGATAATGCAAGGTTTTTTGAAAACAAGGACGAAGTGCCCAGGTATGCTATTACCATGGGGGTTGGGACAGTTTTTGAGGCGCATAAGTGTATACTTCTGGCAAGCAGCCATAGCAAGGCAGACGTTATCGCTAAGGCTATAGAGGGTCCTGTAGCAGCCTATATTACTGCCTCTGCTATGCAGCTCCATCGTGATACTATAGTCGTTCTCGACGAAGGGGCTGCGGCTGAATTAAAGCGTAAGGATTATTACAGATATGTTGATAAAATGGTTAAGGAATTTAATAAATGAGTAACAAAATTTTATTAGTGGATGACGAGGAGATTATAAGGGATTTATTTAAGGAATACCTGACTGAAGAGGGTTTCGAGGTTAAGGCTGCTTCTTCAGGCAAAGAGGCCATAGAAATAGTTAAGGGAGAGACATTCGATCTTTTTCTGGTTGACCTGATCATGCCGGAGATGGACGGGGTGCAGCTGCTCCAGGAATTCCGGAGATTTATGATAGATGTGCCGGTTATCCTGTTAACTGCATACGGTGTGGACATGGATAAGTCCAGAAAGGAGAGCCTTAATATCAGGGGGCTTATCCCCAAAGGTATACCGATGGCAGAGGTAAGCGAGAAGATAAAAAATTTATTAAAGGGAGAAGAAAATGGAGAAAAAGGTAAAGATACTCGTAGTTGATGATGAAGAGAATGTCCTTGATTTCCTGAAGGAGGTAGTGGAGAGCCAGGGGTATAGTTTTTTATCGGCCCGCAGCGGTAGAGAGGCTATGGATAAGATAAAAGAGGCGCGGCCTAATCTGGTCCTTTTAGATGTCGTAATGCCTGGAATAGACGGGTTAGAGGTGCTTCGCCTGATACGCGAGGAAGATAAAGGACTACCGGTTGTGATGCTGACCGCGTATGGGACCAGCGAGAGAATAAAAGAGGCGATGGGGTTAAATATATCCGGTTTTATTCCAAAAGGCGCATCAGTAAAAGAGGCTGTTTCAAAGATAAAAACTGTTTTAAATGTAAGCTTGAAGTGACGCTTTAGCGACGTGGTAATCAAACAATATTCTAAAGAAGAGCTCGTTACCTTAACAAGGCAGATAGTTTCAGGGAAATTAGCCGGTACTATTACGCATAAGGCAAAGAATATCCTTATGCCTATCACAGGGTATGTTGAGCTTATAGAGGGCGGTGTTTCATCGGAAAAGCAAAAAAAGTATTTTGAAAAGATAGAGAGCTCCGGTAAACGTTTACAATTACTCTTAAAAAGTTTTTTACGTTTTAGCAGGGCATCTAACGCCGGAGGCAGGGGATGGCAAGGCCTAGAAGAGATAGACCTTTCAGGATTAATCGAAGAGATAGTATCCCTGTTTGAAGATCATATAACTATATCTAAGGTAACCCTTGAAAAAGAGATAGCTCCGGGAGCAGGAAAGGTCTGCGGAGTTTATGGTGATATTTCTCTTATCATTGCATCGGTTCTCTTAAATGCCATAGAGGCCTCGCCTCAAGGCGGTAGTATCAGGATTGTAGGCGAAGGCTTAAGTATTTCCATAGATGACGATGGGCCGGGGGTAAGTGAAGAGACAAAGAATAAGATTTTTGAGCCGTTTTTCACCACCAAACAAGGGAGCCTTGGTATTGGCTTGACTACAGGTCTATTTTTAGCCAGAGGTATGGGGGGAGATCTTGTGCTCGAAGGTAAGAATAAATTTATTGTTTCGCTATGCCAAAAAAAATATTAGTAGTAGATGATGAGGCCGAGGTCAGAGAGTATCTAAAGAGCGTACTCGAACAAAGAGGGTATGCTGTAATAGAGGCATCAGGAGGAGAAAAGGCCCTCACAATACTTAACGAAGAAAATTTTGACCTCGTGCTTTTGGACCTTGTCATGCCCGGTATGGATGGATTTCAAGTGCTTAAGGCTATCCGCGCATCTAAAAAATTTTTACCTGTGATTGTAGTCACGGCATACGGCACTGATAAGAGACTCAAGGAGGCTATCAGTCTCGGGGCAGTAAGTTTTGTCGGGAAGGGTGAGGGTATAACCGAATTTATTAAGAAGATTGAAAGTTGTCTTAAGCTTTCTCCTGCGAGTATTGAAGAAGAGAAAATTGATATACTGGTGGTCGAGGATGAACCTGCGGTATCCGAGTATTTTGCAGAGATATTACAGGGAGACGGCTATACTGTTAAGGTCGCGAGCTCAGGAGAAGAGGGGATTAGCCTTGTCATAAAAAATAATCCCAGGCTCATTCTTCTGGATATAATGCTGCCGGGTATTGATGGGATAGAGACATTAAGACAGGTTAGAAAGGTTGATCAGAAGGTGACAGTTCTTATTGTAAGCGCCCACTTAGATACTATAAACGAGGTAGATAGATATAGCCTGGACATATACGCCGAACTGGAAAAACCAGTTGGCGGCGATGAATTAAAGCGTTATGTCAGTGAGATATTGGGTCCTAAGAAATGAATAATAAACGCAAGAAACTCTTTAAGAAGTCCGATTATTTTAAATATATTATTCTACTCTTTGTCTTCGGTTTAATATCTATCCGCCTTTTTAATATATTTGTATATCCATCCTTTGAGATCCTCTCGGCACTGATTATTTTAGGTGTGTGCCTGGTGGGATTAATACTTGTCTGGATAGATGAGGTCCTCGGGCGGCAGAATCTTGAAGAGGTGAATCTTGAACTTAAGACAAAACAGGCTGAACTCATACAGTCCGAGAAAATGGCAGCCATGGGGAGACTTGCAGGCGGAGTAGCGCACGAACTTAATAATCCGCTCACAGGTATAGTCGGAAGCGTTGAACTTCTATTACTACGATTAAAAAAGAGTGGGGCTGACTGCAGCAAATGTTTTTCCATCCTGGAAACAATTAAGAAAGAGGGCACCCGGTGCCAGGATTTAGCGAAGAATCTGCTCCGCTTTTCACGCAAGAAAAAAGCGAAGATGATACCGGTGGATGTTAATCAGGCTATCGAGAATACATTTAAGATAGTGGCATTTCAGATGTCTAAACCTGGCGCGCCTGTAAAGGTTATTAAAAATTTTGCCGCAACTTTACCTTTAGTTTTAGCGGATTCCGATCAATTAGAACAGGTTATTATGAACCTGGTTATAAACGGACGTGACGCGATGCCTGAAGGCGGCACACTCACCATTACTACCCGGGCTCATGATGGGCGTGTCTGTCTCGACTTTAGTGATACCGGCACTGGTATCCCTGAGGATCTAAAGCCTAAGATATTTGAACCCCTATTTACTACTAAGGGGGAAGGGAAAGGCACCGGTCTCGGCCTTTCCATAACCCGCGATATCATCATTGCTCATAAGGGAGAGATTTTTTTAAAAAGCAAACCAGGAGAAGGGACTACATTTACAATAGTCCTGCCCTGCGCCCCACGTGGTGCGGGGTGAAGATCATTAATCGGTACATGCTGAGAGAGTTTTTAGTCTCTTTTGGCCTTGCTATTGCTATTTTTTCTTTTGTCCTGCTTATGGGAAATATCTTTAAAATTACAGACCTCATTATCAACAAGAACGTAGAGATAGGGCTTGTAGCAAAATTTTTGGCCAATACATTTTCGTACCTCCTTTCCTATATTATTCCTATGAGTATGCTCACAGCTTCTCTTATGCTCTTTGGCCGGCTTTCTTCTGACCATGAAGTGGTAGCTATGAAGGCGAGCGGGATGAGTTTCGGAGAGATCCTGAGGCCCTTTATAGTGCTGGGGTGTTTTGTATGTCTTGGGCTTTTTTTACTAAATCACACAGTTATTCCTCATGCAAGCTATAGAAATCTGCTTTTTAAAAAAGAGATAACTATGAAAAAACCACAGGCCTTGTTAGAGGAGAGGGTTTTTAACGAGAGTTTTGACAAGTATACCGTCTATGTCAATAAGATTAAAGGTTCTAAGATCGAAGGTGTCCGCATATGGGAATTAAGACCTCAGGGAACTCCCCGTGTTATCACTGCGCGGGAAGGTGAGTTTATGACGAGTGAAGATAAAAAGACCCTTATCCTGAGACTCGGCAGAGGGAGTATCCAGGAGGTCTATGAAAAGGATACGGTTAAATATCACAAGATGGATTTTACGAATCATTTTATTCAGCTTTCCTGCAGTGATCTATCAGAAGGGGGGGCGGAAAAGCGGGCCAAGGATATGACATTTATGGAACTCAAAAAAAAAATGGATAAATTAAAAGAAAAGGGAGTGGATATAAGCCCGTTACTTACGGAATACTATGAAAGACAGGCGCTTTCTTTCGCATCGCTTCCTTTTATATTGGTGGGGATATCTCTGGTTATCAAGACAAAGCGGGGGGCAAGGTCTTTTGGCTTCGGGATAAGCCTTGTTGTCTTTATTATTTATTACCTTTTGCTTATGCTGGGAGAGACATTGGGCCGCAAGGGCTTCAATCCGGGCTTAAGTGTGTGGGCCCCTAATATTATTTTGTGCGCGGTCGGACTATTTCTTATTGTGAGAGAGGACAGGAGATAATAAATTATGCCTACGTATGAATATGAGTGCAAAAAATGCAAGCATACCTTTGAGGTGTTTCAGTCTATTATTGCCCCTGCTCTAACGGATTGTCCTAAATGCAGCGGTAAAATAAAGAGGTTAATCGGGGGAGGCGCTGCCATAATTTTTAAAGGCTCCGGGTTTTATAAGACGGATTATCGCAGTGAGAGTTACAAGAAAAGCGCAGAGGCTGAAAAACCTAAGCCTAAGGAAGATACTAAGCCTAAGGAAGATACTAAGCCTAAAGGGGAGAAAACTAATAAGTAAAATGACCAAACAGGAGCAGCTGATTATAATCCTTTTAATCATAGCTGCACTTATAGGGACAGGGCTTTTATATCACCGTAAGTTTTATAAAACACAGGTTACCCCGGAGGTAGTTAAGGCGAGAGAAGTGACGGTGTCTAAAGAAATCTCTAACGAGGCAAGGGTCTCTAAAAAAATCAATATTAACGCAGCCGGCAGCAAAGAATTGCAGAAGCTGCCATGTATCGGTCCTAAAATAGCCGCTTATATCGTAGCCTATAGGAATAACCACGGTCCATTCATGAAAATTAGCGAGATAAAAAATGTGGATAAGGTCGGTGAAGCGACTTTTAAAAAGATAGAGGATTTGATTGCAGTTGAGTAAGTTGAAAGGAATAAAAAATGCATATTAATTTACTCTGGATGGCGCCGGCAGGGTCGATTGCAGCCTTACTTTTTAGTCTCTACCTTGCCATAAATATTCTCCGCATGGATGAAGGTAATGAGACAATGAGGAAGATTGCAGATGCTGTAAAATCAGGGGCCCAGATCTTTCTCAAAAGGCAATACACAACTATCGGTATTTTTTTTGCCGTAGCGTTTATTATACTTTTTATTCTCATGAAAAAGGGTTATCTGCCGGGGCCTGTCCCATATGCATTTCTTACCGGAGGATTTTTTTCCGGACTTTCCGGTTATCTGGGGATGAATATAGCGACACGTTCAAGCTCCAGAACAGCCTGTGCCAGTATGAAGAGCCTGAACAGCGGACTCAGGGTAGCGTTTTCCAGCGGAGCTATTATGGGCCTTATGGTAGTTGGGATGGGTCTTCTCTACATCAGTATAGGATATTATTTCCTTAACTGGCTCTATCGGGCAATGCCTCTTACAGAGCGGATAGGTATGATTACGAGTGTAATGCTTTGTTTTGGTATGGGTGCCAGTTCCGTTGCCTTGTTCGCAAGAGTGGGGGGAGGAATCTTTACCAAGGCCGCGGATGTAGGCGCGGACCTTGTCGGAAAAGTTGAGGCAGGGATACCTGAAGATGACCCCCGCAATCCAGCTGTTATTGCTGATAACGTCGGTGACAATGTTGGTGATGTAGCCGGCATGGGTGCTGATCTTTATGAATCCTATGTAGGTGCAATTGTTGCTACTATGGCCTTAGGTGCAGCTGCCTTTGGTAAATTGGGTATGAGTCTTCAGAGTATAACAATTCCTATGGTAATAGCAGCAGTTGGAATAGTTTCTTCAATACTGGGAACATTTTTTGTCCGTTCCGGAGAAGAGGCTGATCAGGGTGTATTACTCAAGGCCCTGCGCAAGGGTGTATTCTTCAGCGCAGGCCTAATTGCAGTTGCTTCATTTTTTGTCGTCCGTTTTATTTTAGGAATGGAATATATTGGCATATTTGGTGCAGTTATAACTGGCCTTATAGCCGGGATTATCATCGGACTTTCTACTGAGTTTTTTACTTCTGCCCGTTATTCACCTACACGGTTCATTGCTGATCAATCTTTAACAGGGCCGGCAACAGTGATTATTGGAGGATTAGCTGTTGGAATGTTATCAACAGTAATACCAGTTTTGATTGTGGGTATAGCAATACTTCTAAGTTATTTTTTACCGGGAGGCGCTAAAGACCCTAATATGGGGCTTTATGGTATTGGCATAGCTGCCGTAGGGATGTTAAGCACACTGGGTATTACTCTTGCTACTGATGCCTACGGGCCTGTGGCTGACAATGCAGGAGGGAATGCCGAGATGAGTAAGTTAGGCCCTGAAGTGCGCCAGCGTACTGACGCACTGGATGCACTTGGAAATACAACTGCCGCGACAGGTAAAGGTTTTGCTATTGGTTCTGCAGCTCTTACTGCCTTAGCACTTATCGCGGCCTATCACAATGAAATTATCCGATTAGGCGGGAGACTGAATCTTACACTCCTTAATCCCCGGGTTGTGGTGGGTCTCTTTATCGGCGGGATGCTCCCTTTTTTCTTTTGCTCTATGACTATGAGTGCTGTAGGAAGGGCTGCAGGGAAGATTGTAGTAGAGGTACGGAGGCAGTTTAAAGAGATAAAGGGTCTTATGGAGGGTACGGCCTTGCCTGACTATGCCTCTTGTGTAGACATAAGCACCAAGGCAGCCCAGAAGGAAATGATTGCTCCTGCTCTTTTGGCTGTTATAGCCCCTATTGCTGTAGGGCTTTTAGTGGGAATAGAGGCTAATGTGGGGCTTTTGGTGGGAACTACTGTCACAGGTTTTGTCATGGCTATGTTTTTGGCTAATACAGGCGGCGCATGGGACAATGCAAAAAAATTTATTGAAGAAGGTGCGCATGGGGGGAAAGGTTCTCTGCCGCATAAGGCAGTGGTTGTGGGAGATACTGTTGGGGATCCGTGCAAGGATACAGCCGGCCCTTCGATTAATATTCTTATAAAGCTTATGAGTATGGTTTCCATTGTATTTGCTTCGTTTATTATTGCAAATTCGCTGGTGAAGTGAATAATAGCGCTGACAATTCGCTCATACGATTTATGCCAGCGCTATTGTTATTATTTTTCACCAGTTGCTCGTCATCCCCGCCGCTTTATAAAGAAACGCAGGTTCTTATGGGGACGACTGTTGAGGTGACGATTGAGATAGGGCGCCCAAAGGGCATGCGCCTAAAAGGCGCTAGGGAAAGGGCCTCAGAAATTTCGAAAAGACTTTTTCATAGGCTTAAGGAACTTGAGACAAAATTTAGCCTGTATAACCCTGAGAGTGAAATTAACATGGTGAATAAAGTGGCGAGGGTAAAGTTAAGCCCTGAATTTTTTGAGCTCTTAGAGAAAAGTTTAATCTATTCAGAGCTTACATCCGGTGCTTTTGATATCACTATTGCGCCTCTTGTAAAACTGTGGGGATTTAAAGAGCATAAGCCTAGGCTTCCCAAGGAAGAGGATATTAGAGATGCGCTTAAGAGAAGCGGCTATACCTCTATTATACTTTCAGCGAATGCGCATGAGGTAAGTTTTTCTAAGCCCGGCGTAGAGATAGACATGGGCGCTATAGCAAAAGGTTATATTGTTGATGAGGGAATAAAATTTTTAAAAAAAGAAGGGATTGATTCAGCCTTAATCAACGCAGGCGGAGACCTCTACTGCATAGGAACTCCATCCGGTAAAGAAGGTTGGAAAGTTGCGATACGGCATCCCCGTAAACGAGGTAAGAACATCGCGCAACTTACTATTAGTGATAAGGCTGTAGCCACTTCCGGAGATTATGAAAATTTCTTTCTCTATAAAGAGAGATTTTTAAGTCATGTGATTGATCCAAGAACCGGATGGCCGTCTGAGACAGGTGTAGTAAGCGCTACAGTCATTTCACCTAAGAATTGCGAGGCGGATGCCCTGGCAACTGCGCTTATGGTCATGGATAAAAAGAAGGGGCTTGATTTAATCAATCACCTCGATGGAGTAGAGGCTATAATTGTCTCCCTTGAAGATGGTAAACTTAATACTGCTGTCTCTTCCGGGCTTGAAGGAAAGCTCAAATTTGAACTTTGATATGGTAAGAAACGTAATTCCAGTCTGGCGCTCTTTCCCTCTTAATGGATTTGCGCCTGTTGACATATATGAGAAGGTGCGGGGAGATCACAGCTTTTTACTTGAAAGTGTTCACGAATCCAAGGCGTTGCGCAATAACGGCGCGGGGCTCATTAACCGTTATTCTTTTATCGGTTTCGATCCATATCTTATTTTTAAAAGTAAAGGGCAGGAGATACGAATGGAAGAAGACGGGCATGTTGTTTCTGAGAGCGGAGAGCCGATTAAGAGATTAAGGGAATTAATGAACCGGTTTAAATTAGCTGGGGCTAAGGAACTGCCGCCTTTTTCAGGCGGCGCAGTCGGGTATTTGAGTTATGATGCCAGACATTTTTTTGAGAGGCTTCCCAGAATGGCTCCGGACGACTTAAGAATTCCTGATGTATATTTTGTCTTTACTGATAAGGTCATTGCCTTTGACCACTATGATAAAAAGTTTTTTATTATTTGTCAGACAAGATTAGGAGGATATAATTCTCGCGAAGCAGAGAAGGAATTGCAACGCTTAGAGAAAAAGATTTTTTCAAAACGCGAAGCATCCAAGAAAAATGGTTCTTTGTTTTTAGGGTCAAAGATAGAATCAAATTTCACCAGAGATGAATTTAAGTCCATGGTCAAGAAAGCCAAGGAACATATAAAGTGCGGAGATATCTATCAGGCAAATCTGTCTCAGAGGTTATCCACTTCCATAGAAGGTGACCCATTGGATTTGTATAAGATATTACGACAGATAAATCCGTCTCCATTCGCCTCATATTTAGATTTTGATGAAGTAAAGATTGTAAGTTCCTCTCCTGAAAGACTCCTCCTTGTGAAGGGGAGGGAAGTAGAGACACGTCCCATTGCCGGGACAAGGCCGCGCGGTAGAAGCAGGGCTGAAGATAAAAGACTTTCCCGCAGATTAATCCTGAGCCCTAAGGAGAGGGCTGAGCATATAATGCTTGTTGATTTAGAGAGAAATGATTTAGGCAGGGTCTGCAGGTATGGGACAGTAGAGGTAAATGAATTGATGACACTTGAGAATTATTCTCATGTTATCCATATTGTATCCAATGTTAGGGGGAGACTTAAGCCCGGCATGGACAGATTCAGCGCATTGGCTGCATGTTTTCCGGGCGGGACTATCACCGGGACACCCAAGATAAGGTCAATGGAGATAATCGATGAATTAGAGAAGGTTGCGAGGTCCATCTACACCGGCTCTATTGGTTATTTCAATTATGGCGGCGAGATGGATTTAAATATTGTCATACGCACATTTGTCATAGCAGACGGCCATGCCTATATACAGGTTGGAGCGGGGATTGTAGCTGATTCAGACCCTGAAAGAGAATACTATGAGACCCTTCATAAGGCAGATGCGCTTATAAGCGCGGTAAGGAAAGTAAAATTGAAAAATGAAGCTCTCTCTGTCTAAAATTTCTGTCTTTGAGAGGGGATACCTCTACGGCGACGGTATTTTTGATACAATGCGCAGTTACAACGGCAGGATTTTTAGATTTGAAGACCATATGGAAAGATTGAAAAAGAATGCGCGCGCTTTGAGGATCCCTGCATCAGGGTCTCGTGAACTTAAGGGCCTTATTTTAAAGGCGCTCAAAAAGAATAGATTAAAAGATGCTTATATCAGGGTTAGTCTTTCCCGCGGGAAAGCCGGGCTCGGTCCCGCACCGGTTAAAGGAGTAGAGCCGTCTCTTACTATAATTGTGCGTCCTTCAAAGGTTTATCCGCGGCATTTTTACAGGAAAGGTGTAGAGATATTGATATCTTCCACGCGCAGGATGCCTCCTTGCGCCCTGGACGGAAAGATAAAATCCATGAATTATCTGAATAGCATCCTGGCCAGGGAAGAGGCCACGAGAAGCAAGGCTTTTGAGACAATACTACTTTCGGAAGAAGGGTACGTAACTGAAGGGACATGCAGTAATATCTTTATCGTAAGAGACGGGAAAGTTATTACTTCTCCGTCATTCCTAGGGACGTTAGAGGGCATTACCAGGAAGGTAGTTCTGGAGATAGCAGAGAGATTGGGTATAAAGATAGAGTTGACTCCATTCACTAACTATGATATTTATACTGCAGAGGAATGTTTTCTTACAAGTACCGGTATAGAAGTTATGCCAATAAGAATAGTTGACAGAAGGATTATAGGTAAGGGCGCACCCGGCAAGATAACACAGCTTATCAGAGAAGAGTTTTTAAACGAAAGGAGCAGGAGATGAAGGTAAGGGATGCTAAAGACGTAAGAAAAATTGTAAAAGAACTGGACGTGAAATTTATCCGCATCTGGTTTACAGACGTATTGGGATTCCTTAAAGGTCTTACAATTACTGTAAGCGAGTTAGAAAGAGCCATGGAAGATGGAATGGGGTTTGACGGCTCTTCTATTGAGGGATTTGCCCGCATTGAAGAGAGTGATATGATTGCCAGACTTGACCCCAAAACTTTTCAGATTATGCCGTGGAAAGAAAACGGTCTTACAGTAGCGCGGCTTTTTGCCGATATCTTCAAGCCGGATGGTAAGCCATTTGCGGCTGACCCGCGCTATATACTTAAAAAGAACCTTGAACGTGCGAGTAAAATGGGCTACACCTACTATATTGGTCCGGAACTTGAGTATTTTTATTTTACTGATAAACAATCCACAAAATTTCTGGATAGTGGAGGTTATTTTGATGTCACCACATTTGACGTAGCAAGATCATTGCGCAAGCAGACTGTTACTTGCCTGGAGTCTCTGGGAATTCAGGTGGAATACAGTCACCATGAAGTTGCGTCTTCTCAGCATGAAATTGATCTTAGATATAAGGATGCCATGACCATGGCTGACCAGGTTATGACTTATAGGTTTACAGTAAAAGAAGTAGCCCGATTAAATAATTGTTACGCTACCTTTATGCCAAAACCGGTCTTTGGAATAAATGGCAGCGGTATGCATACACATCAGTCTCTATTTAAAGGAAACAGGAATGCATTTTTTGACGCCAAAGATAAATATCATCTTTCCAGCGTGGGTAAAGGTTTTATTGCAGGGATACTTGCTCACGCCCGTGAGATTACTTCTGTAACCAATCAGTGGGTTAATTCTTATAAGAGATTGGTTCCGGGATATGAAGCCCCTGTCTATATCACCTGGGCCCAGAGGAATCGTTCTTCACTCGTAAGAGTGCCCATGTATAAGCCAGGAAAAGAACACGCTACACGCGTAGAATTCCGCAGTCCGGATCCTGCCTGCAATCCATATCTTGCATTTTCTGCAATGCTTGCAGCCGGCCTTGAAGGCATAGAGAAAAAATATAAACTACCGGATCCTGTTCCGCACAATATTTTCGAGATGAGTGAAAAGGATAGGCAAAAACTTAATATAGAGAGTCTTCCAGAAGATCTTTGGGAAGCTATCCATCTTACGGAAAAAAGCAAGTTGCTTCAAAAGGCCTTAGGTGAGGAGCTCTTTGCATATTTCATCCGCAATAAAAAGATGGAGTGGGACGAATACAAAGGACAGATAAGCCAATACGAATTAGATAAATATTTACCCATTCTTTAATGAGCACGTGGCTTATGTCTGGCATAAGTCACAGGTGCGAATTATGAAACGATTTTCTTATTGACAAAAATGTTTCGTATGTTATTCTGCAATAGGGGAATAATATTTTTTTTAAGCCTTGTGATTCTGGCTGGCTGCGCTACCCCGCGCCGTACTGGTATTGGGCCGCTTGTACCTGTAGAAAAGAAAAAGGCAACTATTACTACTGATGATTCCCCGCGATATCTCAGGTATATTGTCCAGAGAGGAGACAGCCTCTGGAAGATTTCACAGATGGCATATAATGATTCAGGAAAGTGGAAAAAGATATTTGAGGCCAACAGGGATAAAATTAAAGACGTCAAAAGCCTTAAGCCGGGAGAGATTATAATTATTCCAATAGAGTGATTGGAAGTGTCGAAGGTGAAAGAGTATGTCCCTTGTCGCAGAAGATGTTGCGACTTCGGGATTAATTCGAGCATACACTTTATGAAACATAAAGTGTGCTCTCATTAAAAGGAGGTGGAAAAGTGAGAAAGTTAGTAGTTATTTTAGCGGTTGTTCTTCTTTTAGGTTTTGCCCAGGATGTCCTGGCTGACGGTGCGGGATGGGTTCCTCCAGCTGGAGAGAAGGATCCGAATACTGCACTGGTCCTTTCAGCTCTCCTCCCCGGAGTGGGTCAATACTATAATGACCAGCTGTATTATAAAGGTATAGCTTTTGGGCTGGCGGAAGCATTAGGATGGGTAATTGTAGGCGCAACTTCTGACGAGTGGTTTGGTTTTACTATAATTTGCGTTAACCATATAGCAAGCGCAGTTGACGCATATGTCCAGGCTGGCAGGGTCAATCAGGGAGTAAGTCTCAATATAACACCTGAGGGTCCGGTCTTAGCCTATAGCCATAGTTTCTAACGACGTTTGGAATATAAGGGAGCTGCTTTTCATTAACATTAGATGAGCAGCTCCCTTTTTAACTTTTTTGAAACCCTTCTCGATTTATTCTATCCTCGTTTTTGTTTCTCGTGTCAGGATAAAATAAAAGATAGGGGAGCGGTTTATCTCTGTGCGAAGTGCATCTCCAGTGTTGACACTATCGGAGAGCATGTCTGCCCGGTTTGCGGGAGACATGGTTCCATAGATATATGCCCATCCTGCTGGGAAGAGAGGCCGCCATATAAGATGGCAAGGGCTGCTGGTTTTTATGAAGGGATTCTAAAGGAAGGTATACACAGACTAAAATATAACGGTCATGTTCATTTTGTCCCCACTCTTGCAAGGTTTTTGATTCATGCATTTAAAAAAGAAAAAGAGTGGCGCGGGGAAATAGACCTTGTTATACCCGTGCCTATGGATAGAAGAAGGGAGCGGGAAAGGGGATTTAATCAATCACGTCTATTGGCAAAATATTTTTCTAAAAATTTGTCCTTTCCATGCAAAGGTGATATTTTACGAAAAGTTAAAAAGACCCTTCCGCAGGTAAACTTAACCAGAGAAAAAAGATTGGTTAATTTAGCAGGCGCCTTTTATTTAAATCCCGGAGAATCTCTTTCCGGGAAAGGAATTTTATTAATTGACGATGTTTATACTACAGGCGCGACTGTCACAGAATGTAGTAATACATTACTTAGGGGCGGAGCCAGGGATGTAAATGTTCTCACTCTGGCCAGGGGGGCTTAAACAGAAAGAAAGCAAAAAAATGGGTAATTCAGGTTATACATTTTCTGTGTAGAAAGGAATAGCAGTTATGAAAAAAAGGATAATGATTTTTTTAATATTATGGCCTCTACTTTGTGTTGGGGTCATAGCTCAAGAATCTAAAGCTATTGAGGAACCGAAAGTTAAAGAGGATGAGATAAGCTATCTTGATATCCAGAAGGATACTCCTCATATTTCGGTTCTCGAAGCTAAAAAATATAAAACAGACGATGGGAAAAGAATGGTGGAGGTAACGATAGAGAATACTTCCAGCCTGGAGATACCCAATATAATCGTTTCTTTAAAAATGGGGACATTAATCGTGGGAGTGCCTTATGAGATATTTATTCCAGCCTTAGGATGCAAAGAGAAAAAAACGTTTTCATATCAATTGCTTAAGGAAGGCGATGAAGTGACAATAGAAATGCAGTTTTTAAATAAATCATATGCCTCGACTGTCTATTTAACAAGGGTTGGACAGGAACTGCCTAGCATAAATTCCGCCCAGTTTGCTCAGGAAGGGACGCTGGGCAGTAAGGTCAGTTTTAATATAAATATGGAGAGGTTAGCCGGCGAAGAAAAAAACTTTCGCCTGGTAGTGCTGAATCTGCCTCGCCAGCTGGATTTTAGCTTTATTGACTCAGCTACTAAGGCGCAGGTAAATCAAGTGAAATTTAGCGAGCAAATTACTACGCAGTCCTTAAATCTTGAAATTGCCATACCTGAAAAATTAGACCAGGAATTTGTAGATAGGGTTATAGAGTTCTATGTCTTTATCACAGAAGCTTCTGCCTTTCCGACCATAAATGCCCTTCACGAAAAGTATGGTTCTAATCCTATAGAGCTTGAAGATATTAAGAAAATCAACGGGAATAAAGTCCGCCTGGAATTAATTCCCAAGGGGAAAGGTGAATTAGAAGTAGTTATTTCTAACCGTTATCAGGAGATAAAAGTTGGGGAAAAGACTACTATCAGAATAGCTATATATAATAGCGGGACTTTGAGTCTAATTAATGTTAAGACCGAAGTGGATTTACCTTATGAATGGCAGGCAGAAGTAAAACCAAATCTTATAAAAGAAATATCGCCGGGTGAGAAAGAACCGATTAATATTACTGTTATTCCTCCCAAAGATATAGGCATTGGAGAATACGATATCAATGTTAAAGGCGTAGGCGAGGTAGGAAATGAGAAGATAGAGTCCAAAGAAAAAGACATTATTATCCGGGTAGGGACAAAGGCCAATATTTTAGGTAATATCATTCTTATAGGCATACTGATTATACTGGTAGTTGGCATAGCTATCGCCAGTATAAAGATAAGCCGAAGATGAAACTTAAATTATATATAAAATTGGGGTTGGGAATAGCCTTTTTATTTTGCCCTAATAAAGGGATAGCGCAAGAGGTGGCTAATCAGTCCATTATTTATAATCTTACCGATAGTATAAAGTTAGCCATGAAGACCAACCCAACGGTTCAGCAGGCTTTACAGGAGATAGAGCGTACCAGGGGGGCACTCTTGAGTTATGCCTCCCAAAATAATCTGCCTCAGCTTGAATATACGCGGACAGAATCTTTTTCCAGGGCTATACCGTCAAAAAAGACAATTAAAAATACAGCCGGGGTAGAGCAGGTACTCTATAGATTCGGACAAGAAAACGTGACGGAAAAGGAGGATTTTCGAACAGCCAGAACCGCTTATGTCAAAGCTATGAACGACACCATCTATAACGTCAGGACAAATTATTTAAATGCCCTTCTTTTACAAAAGCAGCTTAGACAAAAGAGAAGCCTGTTAAAAGAATATGAGAATAGACTGAAGATAAAGAAGGCAGAATATGAGCTGGGGGAAATTACACTGGCTGATGTTATAGATGCTGAACTACAGATAATTACCCAGGAAATTAGCATTGATAACGTGGAAAACGACCTTGACCAGTATAAAATGGATTTTCTTACCTTAATTGGTAAAGATTTACAGGATTTTATGTTAGAGGAAGAATCATGGGAGGCGGAGTTTAATGTGGAAGAAGCTATAAGATATGCGCTAGACACAAGAATAGAGATAAGAGATTTATCTAAAGAAATAAGGATACAGGAAGGTATTGTTAGAGAGGCCTTATGGAAGGTTTCTCCTGATATTACTCTTACCGGGACTGAAGGAAGATTCCTGGAACAATACGATTTAAGCTTAACCAAGACCAGTGATAAGATCTCGGCAGGTCTTGATGTTACCAGGGACCCGGCTCTAACTTCCATGACTGGTAAGTATAGAGATGAGTGGGGGTTTAGCCTGAGTGTTTCCCTTCCTCTTTTTGAGGGATTAAATATGGCCGGGGCGAGGAGAGAAGAGATAGCTACTCTGGAAAAATCTAAATTTGAGATGGAAGCCAAGAAGGACGAGATAAGGAAAGAGATAATAAGGGCTTATACTATTTTTTCCAAAAAGAAAGATAAATTAATCCGCCAGAACAAACAGATGGAGTTAAAGAAAAGGAAATGGCAGATTATACAAAAATTAATTGATCTTGGAAGAAGTTCATATTATGAGTTAAATACAGCCAGAGATGATTTTAATTCAGCTGAAGAGAGCTACTATAACACGGAGCGAGAATATATATTAGCTCAGGAAGGTATTAGAAAGGTGATGGGAGAATATTATAAATATATGGGGGATTACCTCAAATATTGGGAGTAGAAAAATGCTTGAAACAATAAAGCTAAAAAAGATATATGAGAATAGAGTATTGGCTGTTAATGAAGTGGACCTGAAGATTGAGGCAGGAGAGATATTTGTTCTTTTAGGTGCTAATGGCGCAGGCAAGACTACTATAATTATGCTTATCCTTGGCTTTACTGACCCAACCAGTGGGACTGCGTTAATAAACGGAATTGACGTGGTTAAAAATCCTTTAAAAGCCAAAAAGCACGTTGCCTATGTCTCGGAAAATGTCATACTTTATGGAAACTTTACTGCCCGACAGAATCTGGACTTTTTTACCAAATTAGCAGGTAAAACAGGATTGACTGATAACGATTATGACAAGGTTCTGAAAAGAGTAGGGCTGCCTCAAGAAAGTTTCAATCGGAGGGTAGGGAGTTTTTCTAAGGGTATGCGGCAAAGACTTGGGATAGCTATTGCTATTTTAAAAGATACAGAGGTGATTCTCCTTGATGAGCCTACTTCAGGTTTGGACCCTAAAGGTGGGAAGGAATTTTTGGATATCTTGAGAGGCTTAAGGGATGAGAATAAGGCTATATTTATGTCTTCCCATGATATCTTCCGGACAAAAATTATTGCTGACCGGGTAGGGATTATGCATAGTGGGAATCTGGTTAAGGTTATTGAAAGGGAAGAGATGGACAGGGTAGATTTAGAGGAACTTTATTTAAAGTATATTGAAGTCTAAGTATCGGTGAATATGTTAGGCACAATTATAAAAAAGGAAATTATCGGCCATATCTTAAGTTACCGATTTATGGTAACTTTTATTCTCTTTTTCAGTCTGATATTAATAAGCATTTTTATTTTAACCAATGATTACCAAACCAGATTAGATAGTTACAAAGCCAGTGTAAGCAGCCATAAAGAAGAGATAAATAAGATAAAAGCCATAAAAGATCCCAATCAAGCTTGTGCAGAATTATTATATAATCAAGGTCTATATGCGGATCGAGCGCCAAAGTCACTTTCAATTTTAGCTAAAGGGCTTGAGGATAATATACCGGAAGAGGTTCATACAGCCTGGTGGCAACCCAGTACAAGAAAGTTGAATAAGGAACTTTATAGAAATCCCATTTTTGCTCTCTTTACCACCCCTGATTTTTTATATATTGTTAATATCATCTTGAGCCTGCTTTCACTATTATTTGTCTTTGATACCATCTGCGGAGAAAAAGAGAATGGCACTTTAAAGCTTATGCTTTCTAATTCTTTACCCAGAGATATAATTCTATTAGGAAAGTGGATAGGAGGTTATATTACCCTTATTGCCCCATTTTTAGTGGCAGTAATCTCAGGTATAATCTATCTCTATTTTAGAAAAGTAATCTTATTTGACATAGAAATTCTCTCAAGGATAGGTCTTATAATATTAACTTCCCTGATATATATATCCATATTTTTCACTTTAGGTATTTTTATCTCTACTATTACCAGAAAATCTTCTACAGCACTTCTTTTAGGGCTATTTATCTGGGTGATATGGATTCTGGTTATTCCAAATTTAGCTCCGGTAATTTCAAGAATTAGTATGCCTATTCCCACTATCCAGAAGATAAATGCTGAAAAGCAAGCCATAAATAAGGAAATAGAGATTAAAAAGAGACGAATTTCGCGAACTATGATTGGCTACGGCAAAGAGGCTGAAGAATTAAAAGAAGAATTGGATGAGGAAAGAAAGAAACGAATAGGAAAATTAGATAAATTTTATGAAGATAAATTAGAAGGACAGGTAAATATTTGCAAGATTCTGTCTCGAATTTCACCTTCTGCCAGTTTTATATATACTAGCACGGCGTTAGCCCAGACAGGCACAGGTCAATATAAAATTTTTAAACAGGCTTATAAAAGATTTCAGGACGAATTTAGAGCATATGGAGATCCGTTAGGGAAAAAGAGAAGGAAAAAGGAACTAAAAGAGAATTGGTTCCACGAGGAAGAACTTCCCACTCTCCAGATAACCAAGGTAAGTATAGCTCAAGATTTTCCGTTGATACTTTTTGACCTTTTATTATTAGTGGTTTATAATGCCCTCTTTTTCATGGGCGGGTATCTATTTTTCTTGCGTTACGATGTGCGATAGGAGTTAGTAAAAGATGCTCTGGCTGATTATAAAGAAAGAAGTACTGGATCACCTTCTGAGCCTGAAATTCAGCATTACCTGCATCCTGTGTTTTGTAGTTATTCTCTCCAGCGTTATTGTACTCTCCAGAGATTATAAAGAAAATCTCATGGACTATCACACAAATATAGTTATGCATAGAAACGAGGTTTTAAGTTCTGGACAGGGGGGGCAAGCATGGAAAATTTTTGAGGGGATAAAAGTGGATAAGCCCTTAAATGCGATGGAGATATTTTTCAGGAATCCCAATCGAAAAGGTAATATTACAGCCAGGGTGAGAGCTGGAGATGAACCTCGGTTTGAAAGTGAATATGAGGAGAATCCAATTATTCATCTATTTTCTATTATTGATCTAAGGTATTTTATCGGGATTATTATGGGGCTTTTAGCTATTATCTTCAGTTATGATGCTGTGTCAGGGGAAAAAGAAGCCGGGACATTGAGATTGGTTGTATCCTATAGTGTTCCGAGAGACAAGGTGCTTTTAGGGAAATGGATCGGGGGATATTTGAGTTTAATCTTTCCGTATCTATTAGCTATAATTTCAGGCCTGATAATAGCTATAGTTTCTCCGCAGGTAAAACTGTCAGGAGCCAATTGGCTGGAATTGGGAATGATTATTCTTCTTTCTTTTCTTTATATTTCAGCTATGTATACTATGGGCCTGTTTATCTCTGCAAATACTAAAATGGCCTCTACTTCTATTACTATTTTGCTTTTAATCTGGGTAATTGTAGTTTTGGTTATACCTAATATCAGCCCCTATCTTGCTTCCCAGATTTTTTCGACTCCCTCAATTCAGGAGATTGAAAAAGAGAAAATGCAAATGGCAAAAGCAGAAGGTGAAAAGTTTCATAAAGAGTGGAAAAAATATAATGAGGAATGTGAAAAGAAAAAAATTCCGCAGGCGGAAAGGTGGGAGGGATTTCAAGATAGGCATAACAAATGGCTTTCTAACATCAATTCTGAAAGGGAAAAAATAAATACCCACTATAAGAGACTGTTAAATAAACAAGTGAAGATAGCAAAAAATATCTCGCGTATCTCACCTCTGTCTTCTTTAAATTACAGCATTGTTGACCTGGCTGGAGTGGGTTCTATAGAGACAGATAGATTCTGGAAAGAGCTGGTAAGATATAGAGATAAGGTTAGTAATTATATATTAGGGAATCGACCTGAATGGATGAAGAAAAATTGGAAGAATATTGACTTCAGTGATTATCCAAAGTTTCATTATGAAGAGAGTAAATTTTCGGACAGGATAAGAGACTGTTTCCCGGATATATTAGTTTTGATTATGTGGAATGTTATATTCTTTATGGGAGCATACTTGTCATTTTTACGATACGATGTGAGGTAACAGTATGAATAGAAGAATTATTACATCGATTTTTGTAATTTTGTTTTCTTTTTACCTGTGCGGCTGCGGGAATAAAATTGAGAGAAATATCAATAAACTGGCAGGGGATCAAGAACAAAGAGAAACTGCTATGCTGGAACTCACTTTAGCTAAGGAGGATGCTATTGAGCCATTGATTAATACTCTCTCCGATACCAGTAAGCCAGTAGAGGTACGGGTTGATATAGTGACAATTCTATTTCGTATATTGCTTCGCGAATCGGATGAGCGTATCCTGCCAGCACTTCTGGCTAATTTAAATGACCAGGAACCAAAGGTGAGAGAGGTCATTGTGATTGGCCTGGGCGATTTAAGAAAAAAGGAAGTAATAAAAGATGTTTTGAAGATACTTGGCGATGAAAATGAAAAAGTTAGATATCAGGCCATTTGTACTCTGGAAGAGCTGCAGGAAAAGATGAGTCAGGAAGAAAAGGATGAGTTTATTAGCCAGAGTAAAATTATTTTAGAGAGCCAGGATAAGTTAGCCCGAGAAAAAGCAGAAGAGATATTGGCTAAAGAGGCTGAGCTTTTAATAGCGGAGGCCGATAAATGTGTTCTCCAGGCAGATATTAAGAAGGCTGAGGAAGTGTTAATGAAGGCAAAAAAATTAGTACCCGATGGCCTTAATGTCAACTACAAATTAGGGAGATTATATTTTGACCAGGGAGAGAAAGAAAAAGGGTTAGAAATTTTGACTAAGTATGGATATATAATTTATGTGCCTAAATTTGAAAATTCGCCGGTAATAGACGGAGGAATTAAGGATACGGCATGGGGAAAAGCAGCTAAAATTGAAAAATTTTATAAATGCCTCCGGAATGTCTATTCGGCTAAGGAAACAGAAGGCAAATCAGAGCTTTATGTAGGCTATACAGACGAAGCTTTCTATATTGGCACTAAGGGGTATGAAGATTCTACTGTTAATTTAATTCAGCATTATAAAATCAGGGATAGCCATATTTATAAAGATGACTGCTGGGAGATATTTTTGGATACTAAACGCGATTGTAAGACTTATTACCAGATTGTTGTCAATTGCATAGGTGCAGTTTATGATTCCTATGAGAAGAAAAAAGAATGGAATGGAGAATATAAGGTTGGCGCTAAGATAAAAGATAAATTTTGGTCTATGGAAATAGAGATTCCTTTTAAACAATTACACGATACTAAAGTAGAAAAAGGGACAATTTGGAGTTTCAATCTGAATCGTTTCCGGGCTACTTCTGGGGAATCTTGTCAGTGGAGACCAACCTATGGGAATCATCATAGGCCGGATTTATTCGGATTTTTGATTTTTGACTAGATCAAAATAAAAAGATGTCAGACGCCAATGCGGGCAGCCAGCTTGAGGTCGAACCAGAGCCAGAAACCAGAAACAAACGAATTTTTGTGATTGACTTGTTAATGAAATTAGATATAATAAAAAAGTTGTAAGTTATAAGTAATAAGTAAAAGAAGAAAGGGGAGAAATATGGCAGTAAGAATAGGGATAAACGGATTTGGCCGGATTGGCCGGAATATCTTCCGCGCCGGGATGAAGAATAAGGCTGTTGAATTTGTAGCAGTAAATGATTTGACTGATGCAAATTCTTTAGCGCATCTACTTAAATTTGATTCTATCCTGGGAAATCTTGACGCTGATGTCCAGGCCAAAGATAACGCGATAGTTGTAGACGGGAAAGAGATAAAGGTTCTTTCAGAGCGAGACCCATCCAAGCTTCCATGGAAGGACTTGAATGTTGATATAGTTATTGAAGCAACCGGATTATTCAGAGATCGTGATAGCGCAGGTAAACATATTAGTGCCGGGGCAAAGAAGGTGATTATTACTGCGCCTGCCAAGAATGAAGATATTACTATTGTCCTGGGGGTTAATGAAGATAAATACGACGGCAGTAAACACCACATTATTTCCAATGCCTCCTGCACTACCAATTGCCTCGCGCCCGTTGTAAAGGTGCTGCACGAAAAATTTGGAATTGAGCGCGGATTTATGACTACCATTCATTCATATACTAATGACCAGAGTCTCCTGGATTTTCCGCATAAGGATCTGCGGAGGGCCAGGGCAGCAGCCCTTTCTCTAATCCCTACTACAACCGGCGCAGCAGTGGCTGTGGGTAAAGTCATACCGGAACTCAATGGAAAGTTAGATGGAATTTCCGTGCGGGCGCCTACGCCAAATGTATCACTTGTGGATTTTGTAGCTACTTGCAAAGAATCTGTAACTGTGGAATCTATAAACAAGAGTCTTGAAGAGGCAAGTTGCGGAAAATTAAAAGGTATCCTTGAGATTTCGAATCTGCCGCTTGTCTCAAAGGATTTCAATGGTTCCAGCGCATCTTCCATTGTGGACAGCGCCTTGACTGCAGTTATTGATAACAAAATGTTAAAGGTCTTTTCCTGGTATGATAATGAGTGGGCGTATTCCTGCAGGGTTATTGACCTCATAAAATATATTTCTAAGAAAGGCATATAGTTACGAAAAGAATTACTATTGGAAAACCGTCTCAGCTTACAGGTGTGGTCAAGGCTCCTCCATCTAAGTCATATACTCAGAGAGCTATTATGATTGGCAGTATAAATGGAAGTTGTAAAATTGTAAATCCATTATATGCAGATGATACCCTTGCAACAATTAACGCATGGAAGGAATTAGGCGCTGTTATTAAAAAAGAATCTAACCATCTACGAATAAGAGGATTTTATGGGTCACCTTGCCCAAGGGGTCATTCTATAAATGTTAGAGAATCGGGGACACTCCTCAGATTTATCTTACCTATAATTGCTTTAGCTAAAGGTAGTTTTAAGGTTTTAGGCGAAAGAACGTTATTAGGCCGTTCCAATAGAACAATTGTAGAGGCGTTAAAATCCTGGAATATTAGTATCGCGGGAACAGGCAAAGACCATAAACTTCCGATTAAATTAGAAGGAAAAGGAGAAATTCGAGGTGGTAAAACTTATGTAAGCGGGGAGCAGAGTTCTCAAACAATATCTTCACTTTTAATAGTAGCACCCTTTGCAAAAGAGGATACAACAATAATCGTAAAAGATAAATTGGTTTCCAGACCCTATGTGGATGTTACTATTGATGTTCTTCAACAGGTAGGAATACAGGTAAAAAAAGAGAGTTATAAAAAATTTTATATAAGACGTGGCCAAAGATTTAAGACGCAAAAAAAATTTATAGTTCATGGGGATTATTCGTCGGCAGCTTTTTTAATAGCTGCGGCAAGTTTACTTCCATCAGATGTTACTATTACAGATCTTGTAGATGATAAACAAGGTGATAAAAAAATTATAGATATTTTGAAAAAGATGGGAGCGAAAATAAATCGTGTTGATAATGCTGTGAATGTTAAAGGTCCATTTGAACTTAAAGGTATCAATATAGATTGTGGCGATACGCCGGATTTAGTTCCTATTCTTGCAGTTCTTGGTTGTTTTGCTAAAGGGAAGACAAGAATTTACAATATATCTCATTTAGCACACAAGGAGAGTAATAGGATTACTACACCTGCTGGTGAATTGATGAAATTAGGAGCAGATATATCTACAACAAAAAATAGTATAATAGTAAAACAATCTTGTTTAAAGCCGGGGCATGTTTCAGCGCGGGGTGACCATAGGATTGCAATGGCACTAGTAATAGCTGGATTGAGGATAGGTGATGTAAGAATAGAGGGGATTGAGTGTATTTCAAAGTCTTACCCCGACTTCTTTAAAGATATAAAATCTCTTGGGGTTAAATTTTGAACAAGATTAAAAAAATTTATCACTAATAGAAAAGTAAAAATAGTATTAGAGCCCTTTTTTGAAAAAAGTATGCAAAGATATTATAATGAAGAAAGTTAACTTTAGAATTTAAATTTAAATAAGCAATAAGGAAACCTCAAAAGGCTATTTCTTTAGAACTGAGTGATGAGGTCTATGTACGACTTCAGCCTAAAATAAAAGGAATTCTTGGTTTTACAATTTTACACTTCAGTAGAAATGATTTATTTAAAAAGGCATCTTCTAAAGATACTGGTTTAGAGTTTAAAGAGATAGGAAAGAAAGGAAATCGTTTCTCCTGTCCTAATTGTGGAGAAGTTATTACTTTTAATAATAAAAAGGAAGCGGAAATTCTTGATGATACCATTAATTTTCATGGAGCGTTGCTAAACGTGGATGTTCATAATTCTTATAAGTGTTAAAAATTTCTTGCCTTCCTTCTTATACTATGCTATAGTGCCATTAAAATGAAGGTAAAAAAAATAAACTTTTCATATCAGGATAAGACCAAAATTGGTAAATTGGCCATATTTGGTTGGCAAAATTTATAATGGTTTGATAATAGAGAGTAACTCCTCGATAGGTTTGGTATGATAATGAGTGGGCGTATTCCTGCAGGGTTATTGACCTTATTGTAAAAGTTATAAGTTGTAAATTATAGGTAATATTATGAATTTTATACTAAAAGCTGGACCGGTTATTATTCCGATACTCCTCGGGTCTATCATAGGCCTGGCTATAATACTCGAGCGTATCTGGTTTTTCAGTAGGACAACAAAGACAAATCCGCGTAGTTTTTCCGAAAGGATATTTTATTCTGTCAGGCGCGGTGACCTTCAGGGCGCCATCAGTTCCTGTAATGAATACATCAAATATCCTTTAGCTATTATCTTTAAGACAGGATTGGAGAGATGGGCGCTTAGTTCTCAGGAGATAGAAAAGGCTATGGAGAGGGAGGGGAATAACCAGGCCCTGGAGCTTGAAAAATTTATGGGTGCGCTCGCTACCATCGCTGCTATTGAGCCGCTTCTCGGGTTTTTAGGCACTATCACAGGCCTCATCAAGGCCTTTATGAGCTGGGAACAGGCCGGCGCCAATATTACAGTCAGCGCCCTGGCCAGTGGTATATACGAAGCCATGATTACTACGGCAACCGGATTGGCTGTGGCTATACCTCTTTTTATTGTATATAATTATTTCGTTGCCAGGATAAGTGTCCTGACCCAGGGATGGACCGATTACTCTCTGAGACTTAGTGAGGTGATTGCCGGGGTAAAAAAGGAAAATAGCAGTCAAAAATGAAAATAGGCGGACGTAGAAAGTATTTTTCCAGTCTCGAATCAATTGCCTTCACTGATATTGTCTTAAATATGTTTATATTCTTTTTCATCTCCTTTAGTCTTTTATATACCTTTGACCCGCAAAGACTCCAGCGTATAGAGGTAAATCTGCCCAAGGCTGATAGCGGGGGGCCATTGGAAGAGAAGGAGCGTGTTTACATAACCTTATCTGAAAAAGGGGAGATTTATGTAGAAAAAGACCTGGTTAAGATAGGTGATCTTAAGTCCAGACTTTCTGCCAGGTTTAAAGAAGATAAAGATTTGAATGTTATTATAAGGGTAGATAAGAAGACTGTCTTTGATCGTGTGACCGAGGTCCTTGATACAGTTAATCTGGTAGGGATAAAAAGGATAAGCGTTGCAGTTACCAAGAAATAGTTTTTTTGCGGGCAGGTACCCAAGCGGTCAAAGGGAACAGACTGTAAATCTGTCGGTGTATACCTTCGGAGGTTCGAATCCTTCCCTGCCCACCAGCTTTTGAGGTTTGTTTTTCTTCTTGACAAAAGTATCTCTTTTAAGATAAAATTCTGTTTGTGGGATTAAAGCAGGTAAAAAGAAAGGAATAGGGGGTAATATTATGTTTAAACGAATAAGTGGTTTTGTGTTTGTTGTTGCCCTTGGGGTGGGTTTGAGCCTTAGTGTTCAAGCTGGGACAGTTGGTAATCCTGTGGGAATAGATTTTCCTAAGGGTCCGGGAGCAATTACTAAAGATCAATTTATAGAAAAGGGCCTGAATCCTATTTATTTTTCAGGACAGACAGAGTTTCTCTTCAAAAAGCAATTTGATAGCGCCAACACATCTAACCTTGAGATAGAAGGATTCTGGTATCTGGGTAAAATCTCTCTAGTTTTTACGGAAAAATTTCGGCCTTTTATTCTCTTAGGTGTCTCAAGCCTTGACATTTCCGGAGATTATGGAACTACCGAGGTAAATTTAAAGGCAGATACCAGCATTGCATATGGCGGAGGTTTTTCCTGGCTCCTCCTTGATGGGATATCAAAATATGACATAGCATTAGCCCTGAGCGGTCTATATCGTGAGTCAGAATTTGACGGGGACATGTTAGAGCCTACGACCACTATAACTGATCTAAGTACTAAAATAGAGGAATTGGAGTTTGCGCTGACTGCTTATAAGGATTTTACAGTATGGAACGTGCCGATACGGCCCTATGTCAGTATTGTCTATGCTGAGAGTGATGTCAATTTTAGTTTTATAAACAATGATAATGGTGCCACCATTGATTTCGGTGAGGTTGATAACAATCGTAACGTGGGCATTGCCCTGGGATGCGAGAAGGAGCCCCTAAAGGGGTTGGGGGTAAATGTGGAGCTTAGGCTTATCACCGAAGAGGCGCTTACTGTAGGAGCTACTTTAAAATTTTAAAACTTCCGATAAATTACGACTCGCCTGTCATTTCTAGACAATTAGCTTCCTTTGTGTTGTAATAATTTAGCCTTGTTTCCAAATTTTATTGAATGCGGGTGTAGCTCAATGGTAGAGCTCCAGCCTTCCAAGCTGGCTATACGAGTTCGATCCTCGTTGCCCGCTCCAAAAGTGTGGGTGCTTAGCTCAGATGGATAGAGTGTCGCCTTGACATGGCGGAGGTCGCTGGTTCAATCCCAGCAGCACCCACCAGTTATTATTAATGAATATGAATATTGAAATTTACCGTCACAGTGCCAGCCATATCTTAGCGCAGGCAGTTAAAGAACTCTATCCTGATGTTAGGTTAGGTATTGGTCCGGCAATTGATAATGGTTTTTATTATGATTTTGAGCGCAGAACTCCTTTTCAGCAGGAAGATCTCGCAAAGATAGAGGCGAAGATGTCTGAAATCATAAAAAGGGATATACCCTTTATCAGAAAAGAGGTCGATAAAGAAGAGGCGAAGAAGATGTTCGCTGATTTAGGTGAAAAGTATAAACTGGAACTCATTGATGAAATTCCGGAAGAGAAGGTTACTGTCTATGCCCAGGATAAATTTATAGACCTCTGCCGCGGACCGCACGCAAAGAGTACAGGTGAGATTAAGGCATTTAAACTGTTATCTGTAGCAGGGGCCTACTGGCGGGGAGATGCTACAAAACCTATGCTCCAGCGTATTTACGGTACAGCCTTTAATACAGAGAAAGAGTTAAGGAAACATCTCCACAACATAGAAGAGGCAAAGAAAAGAGATCATCGTTCTTTAGGTCAGAAACTGGGGCTGTTTTTAATGAGGGAAGAGGCCGGAGCAGGGTTTGTTATCTATCAACCTAACGGGGGGATGATCAGGCATCTATTGGAAGAATATGAAAGAAAAGAGCATTTGCGCCGTGGATATAAGTTTGTCTATGGCCCTACTATACTAAAGAAAGAATTATGGGAGCGTTCGGGGCATTATGAGCACTATCGTGAACTTATGTATTTTACCAGGGTAGGTGAAGAGGAATACGCAATAAAGCCTATGAATTGCATAAGCCATATGCTTATTTTTAAATCCCGTATTCGGAGCTACCGCGATTTACCGATACGGCTTTTTGAATTAGGCACAGTCCATCGTCATGAAAAATCCGGCGTCCTGCATGGCCTGCTTCGTGTAAGGGCATTTACCCAGGATGACGCGCATATCTTCTGCCGTGAGGACCAGATGGTAGATGAGATAAAGGGTGTCCTTGACCTGGTTAAGGATGTAATGGCGGTTTTTAATTTTACATTCACCTTAGAGATAAGTACCAGGCCCGGTAAATCTATCGGGCGCGATGAAGACTGGGACAAGGCCACGTCTGCACTTAAAGAGGCGTTGGAAGATAAGAAACTGCCGTACAAAATTAACGAAGGGGAAGGCGCATTTTATGGCCCTAAGATTGATGTCATCCTTGAAGATGCAATTAAGAGAAAATGGCAGTGCGCTACTATTCAGTGTGATTTTACTATGCCTGAACGTTTTGATCTGCATTTTACTAATAATCGGGGGGAAAAGGAGCGGCCTATTATGCTGCATCGTGTTATATTTGGGGCCCTTGAGAGGTTTATCGGTATACTTATTGAGCATTATGCAGGCGCATTTCCTCTATGGCTCGCGCCTGTTCAGGTAAAGATTTTGACTATAAGCGAGAAATATAATACTTACGCTAATGAGATAGCCAAGAGTTTATCTAAAGAAGAAGTCCGTTATGAAGTTGACCTGGGGGATGAAAAGATTGGCTATAAGATTAGACAGGGGAGACTTCAGAAGATACCGTACTTAGTCATTGTAGGTGAAAGAGAGGTAAAGGATAATTCTCTTTCTTTGCGGAGTCGTGAGAGAGGAGATGAGGGAAAGATTTTTTTATCTGATTTCCTCAAACGGTTAAAAGAAGAGGTCGATTTAAAGAAATAGGAGGTGGCAAATCGGTTCTAATTATAGAGGAAACAGTGGGATGGGAGATAATTATAGAATAAACAGAGGGATAAGGGCAAAAAGTGTCAGGTTAGTCGGCGCAGCCGGTGAGCAGGTTGGCATTGTCAGTATTGAGGATGCAATGCGTCGTGCTCAAGAGGCAGGACTTGATATTGTAGAGGTGGCAAGCAGTACGGATCCGCCGGTATGCCGGATAATGGACTACGGGAAATTTCGTTATGAGAAATTAAAACAGCAAAGGCAAGCGCGAAAGAAACAAAAATCTTTTACAATTAAACAGATCAGGGTTCGGCCTAAGATAGGAGAGCATGACTATCAGGTTAAGTTGAAACATGCTATAGCGTTTCTAAAAGAGGGTAATAAGATAAAGTTTTCTTTGATGTTCAGGGGTAGAGAGATGGCTCATCAGGAACTGGGCAGAAATGTGCTTCAGAAATTTATAAATGATCTGGCTGGGATATCTGTTATAGAACAACGCCCAACTCTACAGACTCGGTTTATGAATATGGTTCTGGGACCTAAATAAAAAAAAGGAACAAGGAGGAATTTATGCCAAAAATAAGAACACGACATAGTGTAAGACGCCGAATAAAGAAAACCTCTACCGGGAAATTGATGAGGAGGATGTCCTGTGTCGGACATCTCAAGACCAAAAAACCCCGGAAGCGTAAGAGGAGACTTAAGAAGAATGTCCGGATAACGCCGGGGCTGGAGAAACAATTGAAAAGATTATTATAAGGGGGTATCGTTATGGTAAGAGCAAGAAGTAGGGTCACTAAACGGGCGAGACATAAGAAGGTCTTAAAGGCAGCGAAAGGATACAGGGGGGGGCGCAGTAAGCTCTATAAAACTGCCCGTGACGCTGTCAGGCGCGCCGAACGTTATGCAACTGATCACAGGAGACTGAGAAAAAGAGAATTCAGGACCTTGTGGATTACGCGCTTAAATGCGGCATGCAGGGAAAATAACCTGCCATACAATCGTTTTATCCATGGCCTTCATCTCTGTAAGATTAACATTAACAGAAAGGTGCTTTCAGAGATGGCTGTCTCTGACCGGGCGTCTTTTAATCAGTTAGTCGGCATGGCCAGTGATGTCTTGAAAAAGAAAAAGGCATAAGGTATAATAAATGTTATGTTAGTTGTTCAGAAATACGGCGGGACTTCAGTGGCGACGACTGAGAAAATTGTCTCAGTAGCTAAGCGGATCCTCGCTACCAGAAATAAGGGGCATAAGGTAGTAGTAGTGGTCTCTGCGCTTGGACATACAACAGATGATCTTCTTGCGCTTGCCAATAAGGTGAACTCACAGCCATCTGATAGAGAAATATCTATGCTTCTTTCAACAGGGGAACAAGTATCAGTTGCTTTGCTTGCTATGGCTCTTCACGAACTCGGTTGTCCTGCTATTTCCTTTACCGGCATGCAGGTTGGGATTGTTACTAATGCCGCATATACCAACGCAAAAATTCTTCGTATAAATACCAGAAGAATACGAAAGGAGCTTTCTAAAGGGAAGGTTGTGATCGTAGCAGGTTTCCAGGGGGTAAATTTAAGAAACGATATTACTACCCTTGGCCGCGGAGGTTCAAATCTAACAGCGGTAGCTTTGGCTGCCGTGTTAAAGGCGCAGGCCTGTGAGATGAACACTGATGTAGACGGGGTCTATACTGCCGACCCAAGGATTGTGCCGGGGGCACGGAAACTCTCCAGGATTTCTTATGAAGAGATGTTAGAACTGTCTAGTCTTGGCGTGCAGGTTTTGCAGCCGCGCTCTGTGCAGTTTGCTCAAAAATACAATGTCCCTATACATGTCCGCTCAAGTTTTTCGCAAAAAAACGGAACCCTTATAACCAAGGAGGTTAAGACTATGGAAAAAGAGGTCATAAGCGGTGTTACAGCCACCAAAAATGAGGCCAAGATATGTATCCGGGGTGT
>JADHWT010000033.1 GCA_016783345.1 Candidatus Omnitrophota bacterium
ACGATACAATCCGCGATATGGTTTTAAAGAAAGAACCGGCTAATAATATCAAAAAACAGGCCATTGCGAAGGGGATGAAGACTCTCAGGCAGGACGGCTGGGAAAAGATTCAGAAGTGTATTACCACTATAGAAGAGGTGGCCAGAGAGACCCAGCAGGAAGAGATTATGAAATAAATATGTCTCGCTATAAATATAAAGCCAAAAGAGGGCCCAAGGGTGTTGAAGAGGGTGTGATAGAGGCAGAATCAAATCAGGCCGCTATATTAAAATTAGGAGAGATGGGTCTCTACCCTCTCTCTATTGAGGAAGAGACAGGAAGAATAAAAAGGCGGATAACAGCCAAAAGAGTTTCGAGCCGTGACCTGGCATTATTTACCAGGGAATTCGCTAATCTCCTTGAATCCGGTTTAACTCCTCTCAGGGCATTAACTCTCCTCACTACGCAGACGGAAAATAAGGCCCTTCAGGGAATAATCCCCTTTATTCATGAAGACATAAAAGAAGGAAAGAGTCTGGCCGAGGCCTTTTCGAATTATCCCCGTATATTTAATAATCTCTATGTCAGCATGGTTAACTCCGGAGAGGTTAGCGGGGCATTAGAAGAGGTATTAAAGAGACTTGCTGATTTTAGTGAGGCTGAAGATGAAATAAGAGCAAAAGTCAAAGCAGCATTAAGTTATCCTGTGCTCATGGCCGGGGTCGGTATAATTACCATTTTTGTGCTGTTGACCTTTGTTATACCGAAGATAGTTAGCCTTTTTAGCGAGATGGGTCAGGCCCTGCCTTTGCCTACTTTGATATTGATTGCTATAAGCAATTTTTTTGTGAGCTGCTGGTGGGGAATTTTGGCCTTTTTTCTAATCAGCTTTTTTATTTTTAGAAGGTGGGGGACGACCGCAGAAGGTAAGTTAGTTAAAGATACTTTTAAATTAAAGATTCCCCTTTTTGGCAGGCTGCTGCTTAAGACAGAGATAGCAAGATTTTCCCGCACCATGGCTACACTCCTTAGAAACGGAGTAAGTATTTTAAAATCTCTGGAGGTAGTTCGGAACACGATTAATAATGAAGTTATTTCAAGAGAGATAAATAATGCCCGGACAGCAGTGGCCGCAGGGAAGAGCATATCGCAAACCTTTGCCAAAGAAAAGGTGTTTCCTGTTTTTGTAAGTAATCTCCTGACTGTCGGAGAAGAAGGAGGGGCCCTGGAGAATGCCTTTTATAGAATATCTGAGGTCTATGAGAGAGAGGTAGACCGCCACATCAAGGTTGTCACCTCTATGCTTGAGCCTATAATAATTCTGATTATGGGCTCTATAGTGGGTTTTATAGTTATAAGCCTGCTTCTTCCGATCTTTGAAATAAATCTTTTAGTACGGTAAATGGAGGGAAAATGAAAAAGAAAAATGGCTTTACGTTAGTAGAATTGATGCTGGTGGTAGTTATTATTGGGGTGCTCGTAGCAATGGTTGTCCCCAGACTCGCCGGCAGGACCAAACAGGCGAGAGCAACTGCTGCCCAGGCAGATATAGACGTAAATATAGCGTTAGCATTTGATCTCTATGAAGTTGATAACGGCTTTTTCCCTACCACTGAACAGGGTCTTGCGGCCTTACTTACCAAACCCGCTTCTTCACCGGTCCCTCCCAACTGGAATGGCCCGTATGTAAAAAAATTGCGCAAGGACCCCTGGGGTAATGAGTATATCTATGTTTCTCCTGGTAAACATAGTACGGATTATGACCTCTATTCATACGGCCCTGATGGGGTAGAAGGCGGCGGTGACGATGTTACTAATTGGGAGAAAGGTTCTGAGTAAAGGGTTTACTTTTCTTGAGCTCTTAATAGTCATTATTATCCTTGGAGTGATAATGGGGTTTTCCATTCCTCGTTTTCAGGGGGCCTTTAATAACCTTCAGCTAAAAATGGCAGCACATGATTTAAGCCAGTTTTTTCGCTATGCCCAGGGAGAGGCCGCCAGGGATGAACGCATACATAAAATTGTTGTAGACAACCACTCCTACTGGCTTATGGTTGAAAAAGAAGATGAAGATAATGAATTTGAGCGCACTTCCGGCAGATGGGGTAAGACCAATATAATTAATAAGAATATTGAAGTTGCTGCTGAGAATGACGAGATATTTTTCTATCCCGAAGGGTGGATTGATCGAGTAGAGATAGGTCTTAAAAGGGGGGATGCAAGTTACACCCTTACTACTAAAGAAAGACAGGGCTATGTGGAGCTGCTTGCGAGATAAAGGATATCTCCTTATGGAGACATGCCTGGCTATATTTTTCCTGACTATAGGTATGGTCATGATCATTACGTCTATGGCGCATTCATTAAGGGCCGTCAGGTTCAGCCAGAACTATCTCATGGCCGGGTATCTTTTAGAAGAGAAGATAGGTGAAGATAGAGTAACCTGCAAGGTTGAAAATGGTAAGCGCGGTATTTTTTCATGGAATATAGATAAAAAAATAAATGAAGACCTCGAAGAAAGGACAATCAATATAACGTGGTTTGAAAAGGATAAGCCAAATACACAGAGTTTTTTGTATACCTTACCGTATGAAGAATAATGAAAATAGGGACTGTCCCAGAGCAAAAATTGGGACTGACTCCGAAGGTGTCTGTCCTTTTTTTGCGTCCCATTTTTCATTAACCTTAATTGAGCTCCTCATCTCCCTTACTATCTTTGCGATAGTAGTTGTGGCTGTCTATAGTGTTTTTTCCACCGGTATTATCGGCTGGAGAAAAGGAGAGGTTGCTATATCTCTCTTCCATGAGATAAGACTCAGCCTTGACAGGATAACCCGGGAGGCGAGAAACCAGGCCTCCTTCAATGGACATAAACTTGTAGGCCAGGCAGATGAAATGTATTTCATAAGCCTTGTCCCTTTTCCTGAAGAGGGAAAAAGTGAATATAAGCGTTTAGCTAAACTGCGATATTTTTTAGAAGAGGGGGAAAGCGGTTTAAATCTTTTTCGAGAAAGGGAGTGGGTTCCTTTTCTGGAAGATGCACCGGAAGAGGTAGACAAGATGAGACTTATCTCTTGTGTCCAATCTCTAAGTTTTGAATATGCAGAGAAAGAGATAGAGGAAGAGGAAGTTGTCCTGACATGGCAAACGGCGTGGGTAGATAAAGAAGCAGACCCTGTAGCCATAAAGATAAATCTAAATATTGGTGAAAAAAGTTCGAAGAGTTTAAGCAGGGTGATATATCTGCCAAAGGGAGAAGATCTTTGAATCAACGTGGTACAATTTTGATGGTAACCCTCTGGATACTTGCAATACTTATGCTCTTAACAGTGAGCCTGGCCTACCGCGCCCGCATGGAGATAAGGTTGGCCAGCGCAAGTTCCAAAAGGATAAGGGCTCAGGGAATGGCAAGGGAGGGGATAGCGCGCGTCAGCAGGATATTGAAGGATGATAAGAATGCGTATGATGCCTTAAATGAAGAATGGGCTTTAAGCCATGGAGAAGATACAATCACGTACACTATTTTAGACGAGGAAAGAAAGATAAATATAAATACTGCTTCCGGAGACCTCATTGCTGCTATCCCGGGGATGGAAGACATAGCCTCTAGCATTATCGACAATAAACCTTTTGAGACTATGGAAGAATTTTTGGATATAAAAGGAATTACTCCACAGTTGATCCAGGACATAAAACCTTTAACCACTGTCTATGGCCATGGGAGATTAAATCTAAATACTGCTCCAGAAGATGTGCTGGAGATATTCCTGTCAGGTCTTGGCCATCCTGCCAGCCTGAAAGATAAGATAATACTTTACCGTCAAAACAACATCTTTGAGTCAACTGCTGCAATCAAGGAGAGCCTCCTGCCATACGGGCTTATCCCGGAAGAAGAGGGAGCTGTCGATAATATGGTTACAAACAAAGTCGTAGATGTAATGTCAAGCTGTTACAGGGTTAGTCTCAAAGCCGTTTATGAACAGAAATATAAATTTAGCGTAGACTCCGTACTATTTAAGAGCGGTGATGATGGAATAAAAATAATATACTGGTGTGAATAATAATGTCCCGGAATAAAAAATTTTTGGTTCTGGAAATAGAAGACACCCTTATTAAGGGGGCGTTTATCGAAACCCTTAGAGGCGATATCTCTGTAAAGGATATTTTCAGTTTTGCAAGGAATAAAAAAGAAATAAAGACCGCAATAAAGAAACTTCGGGGATACAGGTCGCATAAAAAAAATACTATCGTTCTTATTCCGTCTAAAAAGGGAATGATACGATATCTGGAGCTCCCTTCATGCAGCGAGGCAGAACTTAAAGATATGATAAATTTCCAGCTGCCGCGCTATCTGCCTTATAGTTTTAACGATATCATCTTTGGTTTTAAGGTAGTTCAGAAAAAAAAAGAAGGTTATGCCAAGGTAATGGTAGCCTGTATCCAGAAAAAACTTTTCAACGATATTTTAAAAATTACTCATACCTTGATGGACAGCCTTTATGGTGTGTTTCTATGCGGAGAGGTAGGGGTAGATGCGCTCCCTGTTAGGGGTTTGGCTTTAGGCGAAGCCATCCCTTTAGGGATAACAGGGATAGAGGCATTGGTGGATATCTCTTCTGAGGAAGTAAGTCTTTCCATCTTTGACTCTTCAGGCCCTCTTTTTATGCGTTCGTTAAATATCGCCTTTTTTATTTGTGAGAAAGATTGGCCTAAGGGGCTTGAGGAACTGGAGAAGACCTTTATAGCCTTTGGACGTGAATTTGACGGAAGGGGAATAGATTCTATTGTCATAACCGGGGCTAAGGCATATGCCCCGAATTTCTATAACTTTCTGAAGGAACAAAGCGCCAAGCCTGTTAATCTGTTTAATCCGTTTGACCATGTCCGGTGCCAGGAGGCTATAAAGGAAAAATTCGATAATTTTTCTTTTCATGCTGTTATTGGGGCGGCAGTAGATGTAGAGAAAAAACGTATAAATTTAATCTCAAAAGAGACCTTGTCTGGAAAAGAAACACGGTTAAAAAAGAGGAGCAGGATACACATACTTCTTCTGGTAATGATTATCATCTTTCAGTTATCCTTTATTCTTTATAAAGAGATAGCTAAAAAAACCCGCTATTTGAGCTGCCTGAGAAGTGAGATAAAAAAGATCAGGGTCAAAGCCAGGGCAATAGAAGATAAAGAAAAACGGGCCTCCCTTATAAAAACGCAGCTTGACACGGAAGGTTTTTCTCTGGATGTATTAAGAGAGGTATATCGTATTATACCCGCGAATATATCCATTAATATCCTTATCTTTGAGAAAGACAATTCTTTAAGTATAAGGGGAACAGCCAGAACCATGGCCGAGGTATTTAAGCTTATCCCGCTATTAGAAAAATCTTTGTATTTTGACAGGGTGATATCAAAAGGGACAAAAATGAGAAAACTTAAGGGCAGTGTAGTGGCTGATTTTCAAATCCGGGCAGTATTAAAGGAATAAAGAATGAATTTTTTGAAACAACTCTCGCGCCGTGAAAGGCTGATTTTATACGCATGTATTATAGTTATAACTTCTGCTATTTTTTATAGTTTAGTGGTAGAGAAGATTATTAATACCTGGAGCAATCTAAATTTAAAGATAGTCAGGGCAGAGAAAGAGTTGTTTGAGAACCATCGTCTCATACGGAAAGAAAAGGATATATCCGATGAATATGAGAAATACATATCCTATATGAAGTCAGACCCTGCACGGGAAAATGAGGAGATGGCCTCTTCCATACTTGTGGAAATAGAGACCCTGGCCAGGAAGAATAATGTCACAACCACCGATATAAAACCATTGGGAGTAAAGTCTATAGACTTCTACAAGAATTACATATTTGAGGTAAGTGCAGAGGCAAGTATTGAGCATCTAACCAAATTCATATATGATATGCAGACCTCATCAAAGATTTTAATTGTAGAACATCTCTCCTTAACTGCCAAAAAATCCGGTTCAGACATCCTCCGTGCCGAGATGCGCATTGTCCACGCCTCTATTCTATAAAAATTCTTATAAACTTTGTTTGTAAATTATTTTGGATTTGGTATAATGTATTTATATAAGTCTCTTTTTTTGTTGTGTGTTTCAATAGGGTGTGGATAAAAAAGAAAGAAGGAGGAGGATTGTAGGATGGAAACAAAAGTTAAGGTTGATGTAGAATTGGCAAAGAAGCTAGGGCTTACGGAGGAAGAGTTTGATCGGATAAAAAAATTGCTCAAAAGGGAACCAAATTTTACCGAATTGGGCATTTTCTCCGCGATGTGGTCAGAGCATTGCAGCTATAAAAATTCACGCCGGTTGTTTAAACTATTTCCCACCAAAGCTAAACACGTAATCGTTGGCGCAGGGGAAGAAAATACAGGAATTGTGGATATAAGAGATGGTCTTGGGGTCGCTTTTAAGATAGAGTCCCACAATCATCCTTCGGCTGTAGAGCCCTTTGAAGCCTCAGCCACAGGTATAGGCGGGTGTTTAAGGGATATATTTACCACTGGAGCAAGGCCTATTGCAGTCCTGGGCGCATTGAGATTTGGAAGTTTAGATAATGAAAAGGTTAAATTTTTGTTTAAAGAGGTTATCCGTGGGTTGGCCCATTATGCCAATATCGCAGAGGTTAATGCAGTTGGCGGTGATTCCTATTTTGATGAGAGTTATGAAGGAAATCCTTTAGTTAATGCCTTTGCTGTTGGTATTGTAAAACATGAAAATATTGTGAAAGGCGTTGCACATGGAACGGGAAATTCTGTGTATTACATAGGAGGAGATACAGGAAGGGATGGTGTAGGTGGAGCAAGCTTTGCTTCCAAGGAGATAACTGAAGAATCCGCTTCCATTGAAAACGCAGTTGCTATAGGTGATGCAGAACTGGGAAGGCGTTTAAGAGAGGCGTGTATAGAATTGATAGAGAAGGGTCTCGTTGTGGGAATGCAGGATATGGGCGCAGCTGGACTTACCTGCTCTTCTTGCGAGACTGCCTCAAGAAGCCAGACCGGTATTGAGATCGATGTTGCATTAGTCCCGCAGAGAGAAAAGGGGATGACACCTTATGAAATTCTTTTATCTGAGTCTCAAGAGCGGATGCTGGCAATTTTAAAGAAGGCCTCGGAAAAAGAGGCCCTGGGTATATTAAAGAAGCACAATATCAATGCAGTAAAAATCGGAAAGGTAACCAGTGAGAAAATCATGCGGGTAAAGGAAAAAGGTGTGGTCGTTTGCGAAATTCCTCCAAATTTATTAACGCAAGAAGCGCCGCTTTATAAAAGAGAGCTAAAGGAACCCGCATACCTGAAGGAGGCAAATAAGTTGCCTCGCGAATCTGTGAAAGAGCCGGATGACTTAAATCCAGTTTTATTAAAATTACTTGATTCCCCCACGATTGCGAGTAAAGAATCAGCATATAAAAAATTTATTGCTCGGGATTCGGGTGAAGTGATTGTGGGTGCAGGCTCAGATGCGGCTATAGTTAAGGTTAAGGGCACTAACAAGGCCCTGGCGATAAGCGTAGATTGTAATGGCAGGTATTGCTATCTGAACCCATATAATGGAGCGATGATGGCAGTAGCAGAGAGCGCCAGAAACATAGTTTGTTCAGGAGGAAGACCTTTGGCTATTACCGACGGTCTAAATTTTGGCAACCCCATGAAGCCTGAAAATTACTGGCAATTCCAGAAGTGTATAGAGGGCCTCGCTGATGCATGCAAGGCCCTGGGCACGCCGGTGATTAGCGGTAATGTGAGTTTCTATAATGAAAATCCTAAGGGGCCTATAGACCCAACCCCGATGGTGGGCATGGTAGGGTTGATAGAAGATGCGGATAAATATGTTACCCAGGATTTTAAGAATGAGGGTGATTTAATTGTCCTTTTGGGTGAAAATAAGGCTGATCTTTCAGGAAGCGAATATTTATATCTGGTTCACAAACAAAAGAAGGGTAATCCTCAGATAGACATAAATATGGAGAAGGCGGTCCAAGAGACATGTTTGGAAGCAATTAAATCCGGGGTTATCAATTCTGCCCATGACTGTTCCGAGGGAGGATTGGCAGTAACGCTGGCTGAATCATGTATTACAAACAAGAGTCGAATGCTGGGTGCTGTGATAAAATTAGACGGTTTAAAAACGACTGATATACGGCTGGATGAGATTCTCTTTGGTGAGGCGCCATCCCGGATAGTGGTTTCTATGAATAGAGATAACCTTAAGGCTTTAGAAAAAATAGCAAAAAAGAACTCGGTTTCATCTTCTGTTTTGGGCGAGGTCAAGAGCGAGAAGCTGACGATTCAATGCAAAGAAAAAACGATAATAGATCAGCCCTTGACGGTATTAAGCGATACATGGAGGACGGCAATCCCTTCGAGACTAGAGAAATAGAGTGAAAAAGGATATTGTTGTTGGGCTTGATATAGGCACTACGAAGATCTGCGCAATGATTGCCGAGAAAACGGCTGATGGCTCATTGAGACTCAAGGGCATGGGGCTTACCCCGTCAGTTGGTTTAAGAAAAGGCGTTGTGATAAGTATTGAGGATACTGTCAATTCCATTGGCCGGGCAGTGAGGGAGGCAGAAGAGGCTGCCGGTATAGAAGTAGAATCAGTCTTTGCCGGGATTGCCGGCGGCCATATTAAGGGTTTTAATTCAAAAGGCGTAGTTGCCACTTCACGCCCCAATAAGGAAATAAACCGGTGGGATGTAGAGAAGGCGATCAACAGCGCAAAGGCCATGTCTATCCCTATGGATAGAGAAATCATCCATATATTGCCGCAGGAATTCATAGTGGATGGTCAGAAGGATATAAAAAATCCTGTAGGAATGAGCGGGAATCGCCTGGAGGTTTTAGTTCATATAGTTACAGGCGCAGTCACCTCTGCGCAGAACATAGTTAAATGTGTTCAGCAGGCCGGGCTTGAAGTAGAAGATATAGTCCTGGAACCCCTGGCCTCAAGTTTAGCAGTTCTGACTCCGGAGGAAAAAAAACATGGCTCCATCCTCCTGGATATGGGAGGAGGGACAACTGATGCAGTTATTTTCTCCAACGGGGGTATTAAATTTAGTGAGGTCTTTAGCCTGGGTGGAGATCACATCACAAATGACATTGCTATCGGGCTTCGGACTACATCGGAGGCAGCTGAAAAGATAAAGAAGGCATCCGGATGCGCCCTTAGAGAGCTGGTCTCTTCAGCTGAAATAGTCAAAGTTCCTTCTCTAAATAATGACCAGATCAATCACATATCCAGGCAGACACTAGCTGAGATAATTGAGGCCAGGATAGAAGAGACCCTGGCATTAATCAATATGGAGATATCGAAAACAAATTCAAAGGCGTCACTCGCCGGAGGAGTTATTATGACAGGGGGTTCTTCCTTGCTCAATGGTATCCTTGAGATGGCACGTCGTCTATTTGATTCACCTGTCCGCCTCGGTCGTCCAAATGCAGCTTTAAATGGGTTGGAAGGTATACCTGATACACCTATTTTTTCTACAGCGGTAGGGCTCTGCCTTTATGGTTTTCAGTTCCGTGAGGGAGGGGCTGCTGTAAAACTCTCCGGGAGAAATCTCTTCACCAAGGTCTTTGACCGCATGCGTATGTGGCTCAGCGACTATTTTTAAATAGTGACAGACACCATTTTTTCGTCATTGCGAATGGTAGTCCCCGAAGGGGAAGCAATCTCCCTAGCTGAATAGTTTATCCAGGGCTTTCCCTGGGTGGGGCCCTTTCAATATCGATGTCCCAATTAAAACTGCGTTCACTCGCCTTAGAGATCTGATAAAATTAATATCTTTTTTTGTTTTTATCCCGCTCTCAACAACAATAATCTTTCCTGCGGGGATATGTTTTATCAATTTTTTACTCACCTCTAAATCAATAGAAAACCCACCAGCTAAGTCCCTGTTGTTTATGCCATAAATTTCTGCCTGGGCAGGGACCTTAGTCAAATCCTCCTTGTAGTGCGATTCTATCAAGCACCTCAACCCCAACCCGCGAGCTATATCAAAAAGACGTTTTAATTTTTTTTGGGAAAGAATGGCGGAGATCAATAAGATGCAATCAGCTCCATACACCATGGATTCATAAACCTGATATTCATCTATTATAAAATCCTTCCGTAAGACAGGCTTTGTTGTCACATCCTTAACCTTATTCAGGAATTTAATATCTCCCCCAAAGTATTTTTTATCTGTCAAAACAGAAATGGCGCAGCAGTGATTGTTCGCCTCGTATTGACGCGCTATCGTGGTTACGTCAAGCAAAATCGGCCTTCGGCCGATAGCATAAGTCCGCTTTCTATAAGTTCCTATATAATCAAGTTTGGTGATGAGTCCAGCGGAAGGTGATTTCTTTTTTATCTCTGCTATAGCCATGAGCTTGCCCCTACCACCAAGGCATTTTTTAAAATCTCTTACAGGGGGAAGCGATTTAATTTTTTTCTTGAGCAGACCTATAGATTCTCTGGTTTTTCGTCTTTCAATTTCGCACTGCTTGTCTTTCAGTATGTCTTTTAAAGTGATTTTAACCATATACTGGATAACCTGCGATTAATATATCTTTACCTATTTTCGAACAACTAATATCCTTTATCTTCACCGCCTTATTGATATCCTTGATTCCTTCTCCTCCTACAGGAGTAGGGGCTTTGCGGCCCCCAAGTATTTTCGGCGCGTAAAAAAAATATATTTTATCTGCCAGTCTTTCATTTAAAAGCGAATAGATTATTTCTCCGCCTCCCTCAACCAGGACACTCGTAATTCTTTTTTTAGCTAATTTTTTAACAACTTCAGAAAGACAAACCCTGCCATTTTTAGACGCCACAGTCAATATCTCAACCCCTCTAGATGATAGCAGTTTTTTTTTCTTAAGAGAAGCCATTTTTGTTGTGGCGATTATGACTGTGTTTTTCTTGGCATTTTTTAGAACATTGGCCTGAAGTGGGATGGAGAGGCAGCTATCTACAATCACAATTACGGGTTTTCTCATAGCGCAGCTCAATCTTGCAGTGAGCTCTGGATTATCAGCCTTAATAGTATTGATCCCTGCCATAATAGCATCGTGCTCATGACGCAAGAGATGCCCGTAATTGCGGGCCTTCTTAGAAGTGATCCATTTCGAAGCCCCGGTCACCGTAGCTATTTTACCGTCCATTGTCATGGCGCATTTTACCGAGATAAAAGGCCTTTTCTTTTTATGATAAACAAAAAATTTTTCATTTAATTCTTGCGCTTTTTTCCCCGCGAGACCAAGTTCTACCTTGATACCATTCCTTTTAAGCTCTTTAATCCCTTTTCCCTTATTCAACGGATTTGGATCAATTGCCGCTATCACGACCTTTTTGATTCCGGCCTTTATAATAGCCCTTGTGCATGGAGGGGTCTTGCCGAAACAGGAGCATGGTTCTAGGCTCACATACATGGTAGCTCCCTTTGCCTTTGTCCCTGCCTTTGCCAGGGCATTTATTTCCGCATGGGGACCACCGAATTTACAATGATATCCTTTGCCAATTATCTCTCCATTTTTGACAATAACTGCCCCAACCATTGGATTCGGATTGACATATCCTCCCCCTTTTTTAGCAAGCCGTATCGCCATATCCATATATTTAGCATTTGACATGATAAAATTCTACAGTACTATTCAATCCAAAACAAGCAAAATCGGCTTTTAGCCGATAGCATAATTCCGCTTTATATACTTTCCTATACAATCAAGCAAAATTACTAAATAATTGCCTTGTTTTTGTGATATTCATAGCATAAAATAAGATAAAGGCAATGACTTTTAAACTCAAATCAGAATTTAAACCTGCAGGTGATCAGCCACGGGCTATCGAGAAGTTGTGCAAGGGGATTGAAAAGGGTTTTAAAGAGCAGACACTTTGAGGTGTTACCGGGAGCGGAAAGACCTTTACCAGGGCTAATGTCATAAATGTCTATCAGAGACCTACACTGGTAATATCCCAT